>JAJZJT010000002.1 GCA_021809995.1 Actinomycetes bacterium | reverse complement strand
CGACGCCGTCGGGCTGTCGATGCGCGACGAGGCTTCGGGGGTGGTCGTCCTGCCGCTCGCGGCGCACGTTCGGAACTCCTTCGGGGCACTGCAGGGCGGCGTGACCGCTCTGGTCGCCGAGGTGTCGGCGGCGTCGGCCCTCCGCAGAGCCCTCGGCCGCACGCCCACGGTCGCCGACCTGCACCTCACCTACCTCGCCGTCCCGCGGGTCGGCCCGGTGACGGCCACCGCCGAGGTGCTCGTCGCACCTCCGGGCGCCGGGTGGGGGACGGCCCGGGTGACGCTCGTCGACGTGGGTGACGGCGGGCGGACCGTCGCGCTGGCGAGCGCCGTGGCCGTAGCGTCGTGACCGGGGCGGCACTGCCCGAGGAGCCACGCGGAGCTGGTGGCGCACCGGCGCGTCCGTCGGTCGGCGAGGACGCGAGCGGTCGGCGCGGCCCGTCGGAGCGGCCCGGCCGGCGAGTGAGCTCCTACTTCCGGCTGTCACGGCGAGAGCTGCCGGCCGGCCCCGGCGAGCTCGTCCACCTGGTCGGCCGGGCGCCGATCGACCCCCACCACCGCTCGCCGGCTGGTGGCCTGACGACGAGCGGGATCGTCACCCACGTCGACTCCATCGGTGGGATGGCGTGCGGCCTCGCCGTCCTGCCCGGGTGGATCGTGACCTCGACACTCCTCGTCCGGGTGTTCCGGCCCGGGCACACAGGTCCGCTTGAAGTGGACGGGCGAGTGGTCCGGGCCGGGCGGCGCTCGGCGACCGCGGACGTCCGCGTGCGCGACGAGGGCGGTGGCGGGGTCCTCGTCGCCACCGCCGAGGTGACCTGTGCCGTCCTCGACCCGGGGAGCCTCGATCTCGACCTTGCCCGTCCGGTGGTCTTCGATGCCCCGCCGGCCGACCCCGGCGGCATGGCGCCCGAGGCGTTCTTCTGCATCTCGCCGGGAGGCAATGGCTCCGCGGTGCTGGAGGTCGCCGACCACCTGCGCAACCCCTGGGGGATCCTCCACGGCGGAGCGGTTGCCGCGCTGGCCGATGCCGCGGCCACCCGGGCGGCGGTCGCGGCCGGTGCCGTGGGCCCGGTCGTCGCCCGGGACGCCGAGGTCCACTACCTCCGCCCGGTGCGGGTCGGGCCGGTGGTGGCGCGGGCAACGGTCCTCGGCGAGCGGGTGGACGGCTGGGTGGTCGAGGTCACGCTCCGCGACACCGGGGTCGACGACCGTGTCGTCGCGACCGCCGTCCTGACGGTCGGCGGCCTGTCGTCGCGACCGCCGTCCTGACGGTCGGCGGCCTGTCGTCGCGACCGCCGTCGTGACGGTCGGCGGCCTGGAACCTCGTCGCTAGAGTCGACCGCGTCCCGGTCCGAGCACGTGAGCACCCGGAGGCCAGACCCACGATGGCGCACCCCCAACCTGGCATCTTCGCCCTCGGTGCCTCGGCACATTGGCACCTCGAGGCCACGTTGCGGGAGGGCGTCACCCCCGCCGCCCTCGTGGACGCCGTGCGGTCGTTCGCGCGCGAGCGGGCGACGACGAGCGGGGTGGACCTGGTCGTGGGCTTCGGGGCGCGGACGTGGGCGGCTGCGGGCGGCGAGGTCCCCGATGGAATGACGGCGTTCCAGCCCGTCGTCGGACCCGACGGCTTCACGGTGCCGGCCACCCAGTGCGACGTCTGGGCGTGGCTCGCCGGCAGCGGCGAAGACGTCGTCTTCGACCATGCCCGGACCGTCGCTGCCGGTCTGGACAGCGTCTGCGACGTCGCCTACGAGCAGCATGGCTTCGCGTACCGCGACAGCCGTGACCTGACCGGGTTCGTCGACGGTACCGAGAACCCCTCGGTCCACGAGGCGGTCACCGAGGCCACCATCCCCGACGGTCGGCCCGGGGCGGGAGGCAGCGTGGTCGTCGTGCAGCGGTGGGTCCACGACCTCGCCGCCTTCGAGCGGCTCACCGTGGCCCAGCAGGAGGCGGTCATCGGACGGACCAAGCCGGACAGCACCGAGCTGGACGAGGACGACCGGCCCGACGACGCTCACATCTCGCGCGTGGTCGTCGAAGAGGAGGGAGGGGAGCTCGAGATCTTCCGCCGGTCCACGCCGTTCGGGTCGCTGTCGGAGCACGGCCTGCAGTTCGTCGGTTTCAGCGCCGACCAACGCCGCCTCGACCTGATGCTCGCCCGCATGGCCGGGGCCGACGGCGGCCCTCGCGACCGGCTGACGCGTTTCTCGGCGCCGGTGCGGAGCGCCTACTACTTCACCCCCCCGTTGGAGGCGCTCCGCGCCGAGGGGTGACCTCCTTGCCCGGAGACCGTCCGCGTCGGGCCCGCGCCCGCGCCCGTGACGCCGTCGCTGCCTCGGAAAGCCGCGACACGGTTCCGGAGGCTCGCTGGTACCATCGACCCATGCACTCGGCAGCTTGCTCCCGTTCCCGCGCACTGCGGCGAATGTCGGCTGCCGTAGCCGGCGAGGACGAGCGCCCGCCGGCAGCTGGTGCGCCATTGGCCGGGCTGCTTGCCTCGCCGTCGTCCCGTCCCGCCGCCTGCCGGGCGACGGGAGCGGCACTCGCTGACTGACACAACCGGGTCTCGTCGGACCGCTGGGCCGCTCGGTGGCCCGCTCTCGTCTCCGGACCGTGCGGCGGGCTCGCCATCTTGGAGACCTGCCCCATCCGGAAGTCCGGCGTCATCACCGTCGGCGTGCCATCGGCCCAGCAATGCCCACCGACGGGCGGCGAGCCCGGGTCGCCGATCGCAGCACCACCGACACGCCACCAACAGACCACCGACACACCACCACCCATCGACCACCGAGGACGAACCATGACGACCATCACGGAGACCACGACGGAGACCACCACGCAGACCGGCCGGTTCGCCGTCGGAGTGCCGGCGGGCGACCGCCACCCCACCGGGGGCGGTCCGCCCGGAGCGGGCGCGACCGGTCACGGCCGTGCCCCCTGGTCCCCGGCCGACACCGTCGCCGACGGCGACGGACACCTGCGGGGTGAGCAGACGCTCTGTGTGGGAGAGGCCGCCTGAAGGCGCACGGACCGGCCGGTCCGTGCGCCTTCCCACGAGCCGGAGGGCTGCACCGGAGGAAGGTCGGCTCTGCGGACGGCGCTCTGGCCGGCTCCGGTCAGCGCCCGCTGACCGTCTGGCCGGCGAACTGGATCCGGTAGAGCTCGGCGTACACGCCGCCGGCGGCGAGCAGCTCCTCGTGGCGGCCCCGCTCGACGATCCGGCCGCCCTCGATGACGAGGATGCAGTCGGCGTCCCGCACGGTGGAGAGGCGGTGGGCGATGACGATCGACGTGCGGCCGTGGAGGGCGGTGGCAAGCGCCTGCTGGACCGCCGCCTCGGACTCGGAGTCGAGGTGGGCCGTGGCCTCGTCGAGCACGACGACACGCGGTGCCTTGAGCAGGAGGCGCGCCATGGCGAGACGCTGCTTCTCGCCGCCGGAGAGGCGGTAGCCGCGCTCGCCGACCACCGTGTCGAGGCCGTCAGGGAGGGCGTCGACGAGATCGAGGATCTGGGCCCCCGCCAGGGCGGCGCGCAGCTCGTCGTCGGTCGCGTCGGGCTTGGCGTAGCGGAGGTTGTCGCCGACGGTCTCGTGGAAGAGGTGGGAGTCCTGGGTGACGACTCCGATCGTGTCGGTGAGCGAGGCGAGGGTCACGTCGCGCACGTCGACGCCGTTCAGCGACACGGAACCCGCCGTCACGTCGTAGAGGCGGGGGACCAGGTGGCTGATCGTCGTCTTGCCGGCGCCCGAGGGACCGACCAGCGCCACCAGCTGGCCCGGCTCGACGGTAAAGGACACGTCGAAGAGGACCTGTTGGGGCGTCGTCGTCTCGAGCACGGCCACGGACTCGAGCGAGGCGAGCGACACGTCCTCGGCGGAGGGGTACCGGAAGTCGACGTGGGACAGCTCGACGGTCACCGGGCCCGGCGGCACCGGGACCGCCCCCGGTCGCTCGACGATCATCGGCTCGAGGTCGAGGACCTCGAAGACCCGGTCGAAGGAGACGAGCGCCGTCATGACGTCGACCTGCACGTTGGAGAGGGCGGTGAGCGGCCCGTAGAGACGGTTCAGGTAGGCGGCGAGCGCCACGACCGTCCCGACCGACAGGGCTCCGTCCACCGCCTGGACGCCGCCCCACCCGTAGACGAGCGCGGTGGCGAGCGACGCCGTGAGCATCAGGGCGGCGATGAAGAAGCGGGCGTACATCGCCTGCGTGACGCCGATGTCGCGGACGCGACCGGCCTTCTGGTCGAAGGCGCGCTGCTCGGCAGCCGGCCGGCCGAAGAGCTTGACGAGCAGGGCACCGGCGACGTTGAACCGCTCCGTCATGGTGGTGTTCATCTGGGCGTTGAGGGCGTAGGACTCGCGGGTGATGACCGACAGCCTGCGGCCCACCCGCTTGGCGGGCAGCACGAACACGGGCAGGATCACCAAGCTGACCAGGGTGATCTGCCACGACAGGACCAACATCGCCGCCAGGACCAACGTCACGCCGACGAGGTTCGAGACGACCGAGGAGAGCGTGTCGGTGAAGGCCTGTTGGGCACCGAGCACGTCGTTGTTGAGCCGGGTGATGAGCGCCCCGGTCTGGGTGCGGGTGAAGAAGGCGAGCGGCATCCGCTGCACGTGGGCGAAGACCTGTGAGCGCATGTCGTAGATGAGCCCCTCGCCCACCTTGGCCGACACCCACCGCTCGCCGATCGACAGACCGGCGCCCACCACGGCGAGCCCCGCGGCGACGGCCGCAAGCGTCACGATCACGCCCGTGCGGTGGTGGAGGATGCCGGTGTTGATGATGGCCCGGAAGAGCAGCGGGTTGGCCACGCCGATGACGGCGTCGACCACGATGAGCACCAGGAACAGGGTGAGGATGCCCCGGTAGGGGCGGGCGAAGTGCAGCATCCGCTTCGCCGTTCCCGGCGTGACGTGCTGGGAGACCACCGACCCGTCACGGCGCATGGACCGCATGACCGAGCCGAACTGTCCGTAGCCCATGCCGCCACCGCGCGCTCCGAGAGCCATGGCAGGACCCTACCGTCGCCCGCCACGGGCGTGGCCGGCCGGCGACGTCGCCGCGCGCTCGGTCAGCCCAGCAGGCCGCGGCCGGTGACCGGTGGCAGGTCCAGCGCGGTGAGCAGGCCGGCCGGGGCCTCGACGACGGCGGGCACGGCGTTCACGAGCCGCATGGCGGTCGCCTTGAGGCCTGCGGTGTTGTGGTCCCCGTCGGACCCGAGCAGCTGGAGGTCGAGGGTGTAGGTGGGCTCGCCGGTGACCTGCACCCGGTAGCAGCCGGCCCCTGCCGGCTGGGGCCAGTCGGGGGCGAGGTCGTCGCGCAGGCGGGTCACGTGCTCGAGGACCACGATCGGTCGCCCGTCGCGTACGCCGCGCACCTCGAAGCGGAGGCCGGCGGCGGTGCCCGCTTCGATCGTCCCGGCTGCCACGGTGAACCGCTCGGGCGCGGCCACCCGCTCGTAGTGCTCCTCGACGGCGTCGAGCTCGACCTCGAGCTCGGCGGCGAGCTGCCTGACGACGCTGCCCCACGCCATGGTGAGCACGCCCGGCTGGAGCAGCATCGGGACCTCGTCGAGCGAGTGCCCGAACCCCATGATGTCGAAGAGGACCATCGGCTGGTCGTACGTCGCGTAATTGAGCACCTCGGAGCAGCGCAGCTCGTCGATGCGCTCGCACACGCCGGAGAGGGCGAGGGGCAGGACATCGTTGGCGAAGCCGGGGTCGACGCCGTTGACGAACAGCGAGACGCCGCCGTCGAGAGCGGCATCTCGCACGGGGGCGATGAGCGCGTCGTCGACCACGCCGTAGGGGTACTGGAGGAACACGGGCCCGGACGAGACCACGTTGGCACCCGAGCCCAGCATGCGTCGGAGGTCGGCGAGGGCGTCGGGGAGGCGGTGGTCGGCCATGGCCGTGTGCACGACGGCGTCGGGCTCGAGGTCGAGCAGGGCCTCGGCGTCGTCGGTGGCCACGACCCCGAGGTCGCGCCCGAGCCCGGCGAGCTGCCCGGCGTCCCGGCCGACCTTGGCGGGGTTGGACACCCACACTCCGACGAGCTCGAGGTCGGGCCGGGCGTCGATCCCGGCGATGGCGTGCCGGCCGACGTTGCCCGTGCTCCACTCGACCACCCGGTAGCGTGGCGTGCCGGTCCGGCTACGTCGCTCGCTGCGCATCGTCGGTTGCTCCTCTCGGACGAGCCCCGTTCGGGGCTGCTCGCGGTGATCGCGGTGGCGTCGCCCCGGGCACGGGGCGGGCTCACCGCCAGGCCGGGCCGGCGGGCCCGGCCGGCTCACAGGTCGGGCAGGCCGAGGCTCAACGTCGGGGCCTCGGTGCCCCCATCGACCTCGATCACCTTGCCCGTGACGAAGGACCCCGCCGGCGACGCCAGGAACACGACGGCGGCGGCGATCTCCTCGGGATCGCCGATCCGGTGGAGGGGGGTGGCGTCCTCGATGGCGCCTCGCAGCTCGTCGGAGCGCATGACGATGTCGAGGGCCGAGGTGGCTACCGAGCCCGAGGCGACGGCGTTGACCCGGATGCGGGGCGCGAGGTCGGCGGCAGCGAGCCGCGTGTAGTGGGCGAGGGCCGCCTTTGCCGTCCCGTAGGCGAGGTAGCCGCGGCCGCTCAGGCGGCCCATCACCGACGAGATGTTGACGACCGAGCCGCCGCCCTGGTCGAGGAGGGCGGGAACAGCGGCGCGCGTGAGGGCGTGCGCCGTCGACACGTTGAAGTGGAAAGCGGCCTCGAGCTCCCCGGGCGTCGTGTCGAGGAAGGCGCGCGGCAGCGTCCCGCCGACGTTGTTGACCACGAGGTCGAGGCGTCCGAGCGCCGCGACGGCCGTGTCGACGAGCGCTGGCATGGCGGTGAGGTCGGACAGGTCGGCCGGGTGGACGACGGCGCGGCGCCCGACAGCACGGACGCGGTCGGCCACCTCCTCGAGCTGGGCGGGGGTGCGGGCCGCCACGACGACGTCCGCACCTGCCTCGGCGAGGGCGACCGCTGTCGCCGCGCCGATGCCACGCCCGGCGCCGGTCACGACGGCCGCCCGACCGGCCAGGGTGAAGCGGTCGAGGATCACGAGCCGGCCCCATCGGCCGGCCGGGTCGGCGGCAGACCGAGCTTGCGGTGGTCCCACGAGACCGTCCGCTCGACGTGCACCTTGGCCACGACGCGCTTGTGGAGCATCGTCTCTATGAACGGGCGTAGCTCCTCGCCATAGGAGCCGTAGTACCGCTCGAAGAGGTCGACGCCGAGCGCGAAGCGCTGGTCGGGGTCGTCGACCAGCTCGGCCCGGCCGACCAGCTCGACCCCCCGGAGCTCCTCGTAGGCGTCGCCGTCCTCCATCAGGCAGGTGACCCGAGGGTCGCGCCGCAGGTTGACGGCCTTCTGCGACTTGGCCTTCGTCTCGATGGCGACGCAGCCGTCGAGGAAGCCGTACCACATCGCCACCGCATGCACCGACCCGTCGTGGTTGAGCGTGCACAGGGTCAGGGGACGCCGCTCGTGGAGGAAGGCATCGACCTCGTCGGCCGTCATCCGCACGAGGGCGCGCTGCTTGACCCCGTGCCCCATCGCCGCGGTGGCCGTGTCGTCGGGCGCGTCGTCGAGTGCGTCGTCGAGTGCGTCGTCGAGCGGGCTCCCGGCGGCGCACCCTGCCGGTCCCGCGTCGCCCGCCGACGTCGTCGCCGGGCTGGCCGCTGGCTCCGACGAGGTGGTACGGCTCGGCTCTGGCATCGGCTCCCCCCCCGGGTCGTTCGCCGGCCGACCCGGCACCCGGCGGTCACCCTAGCCTCGGCGTCGGTCGAGGGTCGGACGGCGTGTCCGACGCGTGACCGGGGGGACGCACGTGCGCCGTAGTGTGCAGCCATGCCTCCAGCCGGCGCACCCCGGGTGTTCCCCCGGCGCCTGCCCCGCCCCGGGCGCGCCGAGCGGGCCCGGCGGGGGGTCGAAGTCGGGCGCATGGCGGCCCGGCACTTCCTCCCGGTGGCCGTGGGCGAGGCCCGCCGCCGGCCCCGGCGACGTCCGCCGCTGTCGGCGCTCGCCGTCCCCCTCCGGCAGACCTTCGAGGAGCTGGGCGGCACCTTCGTCAAGTTCGGCCAGCTGGTTGCGTCGTCACCCGGGGTCTTCGGCGACGAGACGGCCGAGGCGTTCCGGACCTTCCTCGACACGGGGCCGGCGGTCCCCTTCGCCGCCGTGCGGGCCGTCGTGGAGGAGGACCTCGGCATGCCGCTCGAGGACGCCTTCGCCACCTTCGACCCCGAGCCGATCGGGCGGGCGTCGATCGCCGTGGTCCACCGCGCCACGCTGCCCGACGGGCGCCCGGTGGCCGTCAAGATCCTTCGCCCGGGCATCGAAGCCCTGGTCGCCGTCGACCTCGCCCTCCTCCAGCCCCTCCTCGAGCTGGTGGCGCGCGAGACCGGGGACGAGGCGGCGGGAGTCCTGACCCAGATCTTCTTCGGCTTCCGGGACCAGGTCGGCGAGGAGCTCGACCTGCGCAACGAGGCGCGTGCCCTCGCCGCCTTCCGTGACCTGCTCGCCCGGCCCGACCTGCCCGGCGGTCCCCTCAGTCGGCTCGTCGTGCCCGAGCCGTTCCCCGAGCGCTCGGGTCGCAACGTCGTCACCATGGAGCTCCTGGACGGCGTCCCCATCGACGACCTGGGCGGCGCGGCCGCCCTCGGCATCGACCCGGCGCCGCTCATCGAGGAGGTCGTGCGGTCGTTCTTCGTGACGGCCGTTCGGTGGGGTGCCTTCCACGGAGACGTCCACGCCGGCAACATGCTCTTGCTGCGCGACGGCCGGCTCGGCATCGTCGACTGGGGCATCGTCGGGAGGCTCGACGCCGAGACGCACCGCTTCTTCGTCCGGGTGCTCGATGGTGTCCTCGGCGACGAGGAGGCCTGGGGCGACGTCGCCGCCCACATGGTCGCCACGTACGGCCCGGCCATGCAGCAGGGCCTCGGGCTCTCCGACGACGAGCTGGCCCGGTTCATCCGCTCCCTCGTCGAGCCCACGCTCCTGCGCCCCTTCGGCGAGGTGAGCCTGGGCGCCCTCATCCAGGCCCCCCAGCTGCAGGCGGCCCGGGCCCAGGGGATCGACGCCGAGGCACGCTCGCTCAGGGCGTCGCTCGGGCGGCTGCGGGCCAAGCGCCGGCTGCGCCGCTTGGCCGACCAGTCGGGGGGCACGGCGTCGGCGTTCGACCGGGGTGCCTTCCTGCTCGGCAAGCAGCTGCTCTACTTCGAGCGCTACGGCAAGCTGTTCCTCGCCGACGTCCCCCTCCTCGCCGACCGGCCGTTCTTCGAGGCCCTCGCCGCCTCGGCGCCGAGGGCCGACTGGGCGGCGAGCCAACCGCACATCCCGTGCACGCCGCCACCCGGCGGGACCGACGACGAGCACAGGAAGACGCCGGGCAACGGGGTGCGGTAGGGGTCGAGGCGCACCTGAGGCCCGACGAGTGTGTGGGCGAGGGTGGCGGCGCCACCGTTGATGTCGCCGCCGACGTGGTTGGGATTGACCGCCTCGCTTGCCGCGGCCGTCGTCGAGGCTCGTGCCACGACGACGTCGCGGAAGCCGGGAGCGGCCCGCTCGAGCTCCGCCTCGACGAGAGCGGTCACGTCGCGGGTCGACCCGTGGGGTACGGCGCACGTGGCCCACAGCACGTGGCGGCCCGCCGGCGCCCGCGACGGGTCCACCACGGTCGGCTGGACCACGATGCAGCTGGGACGCTCGGGGTGGCGTCCGGCGGCGACATCGGCTTGTGCTCGGGCGACGGCGGCGAAGTCGCCGCCGAGGTGGACCGTCGGCGCCGCCCGGCAGGTGTCGGAGCGCCACGGCACGGGCTCGCTGAGCGCCCAGTCGACCTTGTGGACGCCGGGGCCGTAGCGGTACCCCTCGAGTGACCGCCGCTGGCTCGGCCGGAGCCGACTGCCGGCGAGGGCGGCGAGCTGGCGGGGCGTGACGTCGAGGAGGACCAGCCGAGGAGGCCCGTAGGCGTCGAGCTCGTCGAGCGTCCCGACGGCGCTCCCCGTCTCGACCGCCACGCCGAGGGCGGCGAGGCGGGCGAGGAGGGCGTCGGTGACCGCCTGGGTGCCTCCGGCGGCGAGCGGCCAGCCGACGTGGTGGGCGAGCACGGCGAGGAAGAGGGCGAACCCGCCGGTGAGCGGGGCGTCGAGCGGCCGGGTGGCGTGCGCGGCGAGACCGGCGAGGACGGCACGAGCGCGCTCGCCGTCGAACCGGCGGGCGAGGCCGGTGGCCGGACGGACGGCGAGGCGGGCGAAGGCGGCCAGGGCGATCGGGTCCGAGGGCCACGATCGGTGCGAGGCGAGCACGTCGCCGACGAGCGCGTCGGCGTGGTCGAGGAGCGGGGCGAGGAGGCGCCGGTAGGCGGGGCCGTCGCGTCCGAGCCCGTCGAGGGTGACCTCGAGCGAACGGGCGACGGCGACGGCCTGGCTGCCGTCGAGGACGTGGGCGAAGGACACCTCAGGTGTGAGCAGCCGGACCGCACCGTCGGCGAGGAGCCCGATCGCCGTGGCGAACGGTGAGGCGGCGAGCAGCGGCAGGACCGTGGCGCAGACGTCGTGGCGGTGCCCTGGCAACGTGCGCTCGGTCGTCCGGCATCCGCCGCCAGGGGTGGCCGCTCCCTCGAGGACGACCACCGTGCGCCCGGCCTCGGCCAGGGCCAAGGCGGCGGCCAGGCCGTTCGGTCCCGACCCGACGACGACGGCGTCGACGTCGCGTCGGCGGCTCACCGGTCGGTGCTCACCAGGTGACGAACGACTCGGCCTCGTAGGCCAGCAGGCGCTCGTAGGCGTCGCGGACGGCGCGCCGCCTCGACCGTTCGTTGGCCAGGTTGACGAGCTCGTGAGGGTCGTCTCCGAGGTCGTAGAGCTCGTGGTCGTTGTCGTCGAAGTCGCAGTCGACGTCGAAGCGCTTGCGCCCGGGGTCCCGCCCCCACAGCCCGGTCGAGGGGAGGCCGCCGCCGACGCCGTAGTAGCGGGCGTACTTCGTGCGTCCGTCGGTGAAGCCCCGCAGCGCGTAGCGGACGGTGTTGAGCCCTTCGGTCTGAGCCGAGTCCTGGGCGAAGAGGACGTGCTCGACGACGGAGGCCGACGGGTCGGCGAGCACGGGGCTGAGGTCGGTGCCCTGCACGGTGGACGCGGTGCTCGCCGGGTCCACGCCGGCGATGGCGCACACCGTGGCGGTCAGGTCGACGTGGGAGGAGAGGGACGTGGTCACCGATCCCGGCTGGGTCAGCCCGGGGACGCGAACGACGAGCGGGACCCGCATGATCTCGTCGTAGACGAAGGGCCCCTTCGAGCGCAGGCCGTGCGAGCCGCACATGTCGCCGTGGTCGGACGTGAAGATCACGACGGTGTCGTCCCACGCCCCGGCCTCGACGAGGGCCTGGAGCACGGTCCCGAGGCTCTCGTCGGCCAGCGTGTGGAGGTGGGCGTAGTAGTCGAGGTGGCGGAGCCACGAGCGCGCGTCCCGGGGGTCGAGGTAGCCCCACAGGCCGTGCTGCTGGTCGTAACGCCACTGCCTGTGGGCCTCGGGCTTGGTGTGGAGGTCGTCGTCGAAGTTGGGGGGGAGCTGGTCGACCACCTCGGGGTACCGCTCGGCGAAGACGGGGAGCGGGTCGTCGTCCTTCCACGCGGCGGCCTCGAGGAGCCGGCGGACGCCCGCGACCTCCTCGGGGTGGGCCTCGGCGTAGCCGGGCTGGTCGATGGGGAACCACATGACGTCGTGTGGGTTGACGAGCGCGACGGTGAGGAACCACGGCTGTGCGCCGTCACCCCGGTCGCCAGCCCCCCGCCGGGCGTTCGTGCGGAGCCAGTGGGCGGCGTTCGCCGCGATGCGGGGGTCGAAGTGCACGCCGGTGCCGGCCCACCCCATGAAGTGGCGGTCGTTGCCCTCCCAGTCGGCGAAGCCGTAGGAGGCGAGGTCGGGGGTGGCCGACTGGGAGAGGTGCCACTTGCCGATGTACGACGAGCGGTACCCGGCCCCGGCGAGCAGCGAACCGAGGGTGGGGATCGTCGGCTCCAGCTCGTGGTGCTCGGGCATGATGACGTTGTCGAGGACGCCGTGGCCCGTCAGGTAGCGGCCGGTCACGAGGCTCGCCCGGCTCGGCGAGCACGGCGACGAGTGCGTGTGGTGGTTGGCGAACGTCAGGCCCTCCGCCCGCAGTCGCGCTCGCCAGGGCAGCTCGACCCCGTCGGGCAGCCACTCCCACGCCCGCTCCTGGTCGGAGACGACGAGGAGGATGTTGGGCTGCAGCGAGGCTCCCGCGCCGCCGGGTCGGCGCGCCCCGGCGGTCCCGCCGCCGCGGTCCTCCCCGTCTCGTGCCATCGGCCGCTCCTCGTCCACGCGGGGACAGCCCCGGCGGGCGCGGCGCGCCCCAGGGCAGCACCCAGGGTAGCGGCGACGGGGACGCGTTGACGGGAAAAACTGAAATGTGTTCTACTTCCGGCGGTGGAGCCCGCCGGTCGTCCGAGGCCGGGGCTACGGCTTGGAGCCAGAGGAGCAGGGGGAGGTCGTCGATGTCCGACGGTGACGTGCTGGTCGCCAACCACGTGCTCGACTATCCCTACGCCCGCTCGGTCGGGCCCGTCCTCGGCGCGTTCTTCACGGCGCTCAGCGAGGGTCGGATCGTCGGGGTGGAGGGTTCCGACGGGGCGGTGATCGTCCCGCCGACCGAGTACGACCCGCTCACGGGTGAGGACGTCGGGGAGCTCCGCGACGTCGGGCCCGGCGGCGTCGTGACGGCCTGGTCGTGGCAGGTGGCCCCGGGGCGCAAGCACCACCTGGACCACCCGTTCGCGTGGGCGCTCGTGCGCCTCGACGGCGCAACCACGGCCATGCTCCACGTCGTCGACGCCGGTGACCCCGGCGCCATGGCCACCGGCATGCGGGTGACGGCCCGCTTCCGGCCTCCTGCCGAGCGCCGGGGCCACGTGCTCGACCTCGAGGCGTTCGTCCCCGAGCCGGACGGGGGCGGACGGTGAGCGGCGCCGAGGCGGGCACCCAGCCCGTCACGGTCCTCGAGACCCCCATCCACCTCGACTACGTCTTCACGCCCGGCATCGCCCAGTCGATCTTCCTGCGCGGTCTCGCCCGCGGCGTGTTCCTCGGCCAGCGGTGCCCGACGTGCGGCAAGGTCTACATCCCGTCACGGGGCTCCTGTCCGGTCGACGGCGTGGCGACCGACGAGGTGGTCGAGCTGCCCGACACCGGCATCGTGACGACGTACTGCGTCGTCAACGTTCCCTTCGCCGGCCAGGCGGTCGAGATCCCCTACACCTGCGCCCAGGTGCTCCTCGACGGGGCGAACATCTCGTTCATGGGCCTCATCCAGGAGGTCCCGGCCGATCAGGTCCGCATGGGGATGCGGGTCGAGGCCGTGTGGGTCCCGCCCGACGAGCTCGGGCCGTCGCTCGCCTCCGTGAAGTACTTCCGCCCGACGGGCGAGCCCGACGCCCTCTACGAGAGCTACGAGGAGTACCTGTGAGCGCGCCCGCCCGCCGTCCGGTGGCCGTGGTGTCCTTCGCCCAGGCCAGGAACGTCCGGCGCGAGGCTTCCCGCAACGAGGTCGAGCTGCTCATGCCGGTCGTCTCGGAGGTCTTCGCCGCCATCGGAGCGTCCAAGGACGACATGGGGTTCATCTGCTCGGGTTCGACCGACTACCTGGTGGGCGGACCGTTCAGCTTCGTGACCGCCCTCGACGCCGTGGGGGTGTGGCCGCCCCGCGCCGAGAGCCACGTCGAGATGGACGGGGCGTTCGCCCTCTACGAGGCGTGGGTGCTGATGCAGGAGGGCGCCATCGACGCGGCCCTCGTCTACTCGTTCGGGCGCTCGTCGCCCGGTGACGTCACCGAGATCCTCGCCCTGCAGTTGGACCCGTACGTGACGGCCCCGCTGTGGCCGTCACCCGTGGCCCTCGCCGCCCTCCAAGCCCAGGCGCTCATCGACGCCGGTGAGGCGACCGAGGAGGAGCTGGCGGAGGTGGCCGCCCGCAACCGCTCGGCGGCGCGTGCCAACCCGAACGCCCAGGTCGTCTCCGACGCGAGCCCGGAGGAGCTGCTGGCCGACGAGTACGTGGTCGCTCCGCTGCGTCGCCACGCGCTGCCCCCGATCACCGACGGCGCGGCTGCCATCGTGCTGGCAGCGGGCGAGAAGGCCCGCGAGTGGCGGGAACGCCCGGCGTGGATCACCGGTATCGACCACCGCATCGAGACCCACGCCCTGGGCTGTCGCGACCTGACGCGTTCGCCGTCGACAGCGCTCGCTGCCGAGCGGGCCGGTCTGTTCGAGGGCCCGCCCGTCGACCTCGCCGAGGTGCACGCTCCCTTCGCCCACCAGGAGCTCATCGTGCGGCGCGCTCTCGAGCTCGGCGACGCCGTCACGGTCAACCCTTCGGGCGGGGCGCTGGCGGCCAATCCGGTCATGTCGGCGGGCCTGATCCGCATCGGCGAGGCGGCGGCCCGGATCTGGGCGGCGGAGTCGGAGCGGGCGGTGGCGCACGCCACGTCGGGGCCTTGCCTCCAACAGAACCTGGTGTGCGTGCTCGACGCTTCGGACGGTGCGGTCGTCGGAGGAGGTGCGTGATGGCCGAGCGATGCGCGGTGGTCGGGGTCGGGCAGACCCTGCTGCGGTCCAAGCGCGACGACGTCTCCATCCCCGGCCTCGTGCGCGAAGCGGCCAAGGCGGCGCTGGCGGATGCCGGCGTCGGCTGGGACGACATCGACGCCGTCGTCATCGGGAAGGCCCCCGACATGTTCGAGGGGACGATGATGCCCGAGCTGTCGCTCGCCCCCGCTCTCGGTGCGGTGGGCAAGCCGATGTTCCGGGTCCACACGGCCGGATCGGTCGGAGGCTCGACGGCGCTGGTGGCGGCGCACCTGGTGGCTGCCGGCATCCACGAGCGCGTCCTCACCGTGGCCTACGAGAAGCAGTCGGACTCGGATGCCATGTGGGCGCTGTCGGTGCCCCAGCCCTTCTCGGCACCGCTGCTTGCCGGGGCGGGTGGGTACTTCGCCCCGCACATCCGCGCCTACATGCGGCGCTCGGGCGCGCCCGAGCACATCGGCCGCATCGTTGCCGTCAAGGACAGGCTGAACGCCCTGAAGAACCCGTACGCCCACCTCCACCTGCCCGACATCGATCTCAAGATGGTCGAGGAGTCGGTGATGCTGTGGGACCCGCTCCGCTACCTCGAGGCGTGCCCGTCCTCGGACGGGGCGGCGGCCATGGTGCTCGCCAGCGAGGGCGCGCTCGGCAGTCCCGCGTTCCCGCCGGCCTGGGTGCACGGGATGGCCATGCGCTCGGAGCCCACGATGTTCGCCGGGCGGGACCAGGTGAGCCCCCGGGCCGGGCGAGAGTGCGTAGCCGACGTCTTCGGCCAGGCTGGGGTGACCCGGCCGCGCGAGCAGATCGACGTGGCCGAGGTCTACGTCCCCTTCAGCTGGTACGAGCCGATGTGGCTCGAGAACCTCGGCTTCGCCGAGCCGGGCGAGGGGTGGAAGCTCACCGAGTCGGGGGCGACGGCCATGGACGGGGACATCCCGTGGAACTGCTCGGGCGGCGTGCTCTCGTCGAACCCGATCGGGGCCTCCGGCATGCTCCGCTTCCTCGAGGCAGCGATGCAGGTGCGTGGTCAGGCCGGCGAGCACCAGATCGACGGCGCCCGCCTCGCCCTCGGGCACGCCTACGGCGGCGGTTCGCAATTCTTCGCCATGTGGGTGGTGGGGGCGGCCAAGCCCTGACGGGCCGGTCGGGCCGGTGGGACCGGCCGTGCCCCTCGGGCCGGTGGGACCGGCCGTGCCCCTCAGGCCGGTGGGACCGGCCGTGCCCCTCAGGCCGGTGGGACCGGCCGTGCCCCTCAGGCCGGTGGGACCGGCCGTGCCCCGGCACCTCGGGGCGCACCTGCCGCGTTAGGGTTGCACCGGCACACCCGGTGCCTGCGACCACCGGGGCAGGGCCAGTTGCTTCGGACCACAGGAGGGCCCATGAAGGTCGCCGTCGACTTCGACGTGTGCGCGAGCAACGCCGTCTGCATGGGGATCGCCCCCGAGGTCTTCGAGGTGCGTGACGACGGGTACCTCTACGTGCTCGACGAGCACCCCGGTGAGCCGCTCTGGGAGAAGGTGCGCCAGGCGGCCAACAGCTGCCCCACGGGCGCCATCACCCTCGTCGAGGACGAGTAGCCCCCGGCGTGCCGGGGGTCACCCTGCGGGTCCGCTTCGCCCCGTCACCGACGGGCTACTTCCACGTGGGCAGCGCCCGCACGGCCCTGTTCAATTGGCTGGTTGCCCGGCGGGCGGGCGGGACGTTCATCCTGCGGATCGAGGACACCGACGCCGAGCGCAATCGCGAGGAGTGGGTGGACGGCATCCTCGCTGCTCTGGCCTGGTTGGGGATGGATGCCGACGAGGGGCCGTACCGGCAGTCGGCCCGCACCGAGCGCTACCGCCAGGCCGTCGACATGCTGTGGGAGGCGGGCGTCCTCTACGCGTGCGACTGCACCCGCGACCAGGTCGAGGGGCGCACGAAGGCGGCCGGCGTGCTCACCCCCGGCTACGACGGCCACTGCCGCGGCCGGGGCCTCGCTCGCGTGGCGGGCTCCGGCGAGCCGCCGCGTGCCCTGCGGTTCCGTACGCCCGACGAGGGCACGGTGGCGGTCGACGACGTCGTGCGAGGACGGGTCGAGTTCCCGTGCTCGGCCATGGAGGACTTCGTGGCCGTGAAGGCGAACGGTGGGCCGCTGTTCGTGCTGGCCAACGTCGTCGACGACATCGACATGGCCATCACGCACGTCATCCGGGGCGAGGACCTGCTGCCGACTACGCCCCGGGGCATCCTCGTCTGGCAGGCGCTGGCCGCTGCGGGGTGGCAGCCCGAGGGCACGCCGACCGGCGTCCGATCAGCGGATGGCGAGCGGGCGGCCCCGGACGAGCGCATCCCGCTGCCGGTGTTCGCCCATCTCCCCATGCTCGTCAACGAGCAGCGCAAGAAGCTCTCGAAGCGGCGCGACCCGGTGGCCGTCGAGCGTTACCGAGACGAGGGCTACCTGCCCCAGGCGTTCGTGAACTACCTGGCCCTGTTGGGCTGGAGCCCCCCGGTGGACCGAGAGCTGTTCTCGGTGGACGAGCTCGTCTCGTGGTTCGACCTGGCCGACGTCAACCACTCGCCGGCCTTCTTCGACGTCGCCAAGCTGACCCACCTGAACGGCGAGCACGTCCGGGCGCTCTCGACCGACGCGTTCGTCGAGGCGTGCGCACCGTGGACGAAGGGACACCTTGCCCGGTGGCGGAGCGAGGACTTCGACCCCGAGGTGTTCGCCCGGATGGCCCCGCTCGTCCAGGAGCGGGTAGCCGTCCTCGGCGAGGTCCCCGACATGGTCGGCTTCCTCTTCACCGACCCGGTCGAGATGGACGAGGCGTCGTGGGAGAAGGCGGTCGTCGGCGACCCGCAGGCAGGGGAGCTGCTGGACGCTGCTGCTGCCGCCTACCGGGGGCTCGAGGCGGCCGGGACGTGGACGGCGGACGCGCTCCACCGGGCCACCGAGGCGGTGGCCGAGGGCGCCGGGCGCAAGCTCGGCAAGGCACAGGCGCCGGTGCGGGTGGCAGTGACCGGCCGCCGGGTGGGCCCCCCGCTCTTCGAGTCGATGGAGGTCCTCGGGCCACGGCGGGTGCTCGAGCGGATCGGGCGAGCCCGGGCCCGCGTCGCGGGGGCGGGCGGCACCGGGACTGGCTGACCGTTGCCCTTCCTCGGGCTCGTCGCCGGGCTCCGGCTCCTCCGGTTCGTCCTCCGGCTCGTCCTCCGGCTCGTGGTGCTCGTGGTGGCGGCGGCGGTCGTCTACGTCGGGGTGACGGCCGTGCAGGTGTGGCTGACGGGCCGCCGCTACGACCCCCACCCTGCCCAGGCGATCGTCGTGATGGGGGCGGCCCAGTACAACGGGTCGCCGTCCCCCGACCTCCGGGCCCGTCTCGACGAGGCACTGCTTCTGTGGCGTCAGCACCTGGCGCCGCTCGTCGTCGTGACCGGGTCGAAGCTGCCCGGCGACCACTACACCGAGGCGCAGGCCTCGGCGACCTACCTCGAGCTCCACGGCGTACCGGCGGCCGACGTGCTCGAGGCGGGTGGGCACGACTCGTGGGCGAACCTGGCGGACGCCGCCGCCCTGCTCGTGGCGCGCCACGCGACCCACGTCCTGCTCGTCACCGACCCGTTCCACGAGGACCGCAGCCTGGCCATCGCCACGGGCGTCGGCCTCACGGCCTCGCCCACTCCGACGCAGACGTCGCCGATCCGAGGCTGGTCGGTCGTGCCCTACTACGCCAAGGAGGCCGTCGGCGTGGCTCTCGGCCGGATCATCGGGTTCAACCACCTGACCGCTGTGCACCACGCCCTCGGGTGACCGGTGACCGGTGACCAGTCACCAGTCACCAGCGGCCCCGGCACCCTGGCGGGCCGAACGGGTCCGCGGTGGCTGCGGTACCCGCCGGGCCCGGCGTGGTGCCGCGACCGTCGGGGGTTCCCAACCGGTCAGTCCCTGCCCGGTGCGACCGTCCGCGACCAGACCACCCCGCCCGCCCGCAGCCGCATGTCGAACTCGAGGTAGGCGGTGGCGATCGGGGTGCCGACTGCGAGCCGGCCGACCGGGTCCACGGCGGAGCTCGTGGGGTAGGCGAGCCCCCCGGGTCCCGTGAAGCGCAGCCCGTCCCCGAAGGCGTCGGTGCGGACGGCCAGGTCGACGTGCCAGCGCACGAGCTCGTCGACGATGGTGGCCCCGGGAGGGCCGGGGACGACCCGGTGCGAGAAGCACGGCGTCCCCCCCGGCAGGAAGGCGTCGAGGACCTCGTCGCCGAGCCGTTGGCTGGGAGCGAGGGTGACGGTGGCGAGCGGCTGGCCCGCCGGCCGCTCGAGGCTTCCCACGACGAGCTCCTGGGCGGCGGTGACCGTGACGCTGGCGAGCTTCTTCGGGGCGCCGAGCACCTCGCGTCCGGCGGTGAGGGCGGCGTCATTGGTCACGTAGATGTAGGGGATGTAGAGCCCGGAGGTGCCCTGGTCGTCGACGACCCGGAGCATCGAGACGAACTCGCCGTAGGGGCCGAGCGTGCTGGCTCCGTACTCGGCGACCAGCACGGCGCCGATGGCGGGCTCGTCGAGGGCGAGCCCGTCGGGGACGAGGTCGGAGACGTCGCCGTCGACGGTGAAGACGGACATGAGGCCCCGGCAGCCCCAGTACTCGGCCCCCCGCTCGGGGTCGAGGCGGTACAGGGGTGCGTCGAGCGGCATGGAGGTCACGTGGACGCCGACGGCCGGGGGTGCCTGGGGTGGGGTGTCGGTCACCATCGCTGCATCATCTCCTCGACGTCGTAGTGGTCGTGCTCGTAGTTGCCGACGAGGTCGCGCGCCGCGTCGAGGCCGAGCACCTCCACGGTGCCGTCCTCGATGAGAAGGCTCCGGGCGTCGCGGAAGAGCCGCTCGACGAGGGTGCCCTGCACCAGCCCGGAGGCCCCGCAGACCTGCACGGCGTCGTGGGCGACCTCGAAGGCGACCCGCTTGCAGTAGACCTGCGAGGTGCGCGTGTGCCGCGGGGACGCACCCGTGCCCGACGAGCCGGCGCCGAGCACGTTCCGGAACGTGTGGGCGAGCACGGCCCGGGCGTAGGCGCGGGCGGTCTCGACCCGCTCGAACATCCCGTACAACGTCAGCTGGATGTTCTTGTGCGAGGCGATGACGCGCCCGCCCTGCACCCGGCTCCTGGCGTACGCCAGGGCCTCCTCGAAGGCGGCCCGGGCCACGCCGACGGCGGCGAGGGCGATGATCGAGCTGGTCATGCACAGGAGCTGGTCGCCGAAGACGGGGTAGAGGGGCCCCGGCGGCACGAGGACGCGGTGGTCGGGCACGAAGACCTCGTCGAAGAAGAGCTCGCCCTGAGGGTCGTCCCGCACACCGAGCATGGCGACGGGCGGACCGCGGCGGACGCCCGGGTCGTCGAGAGGGACGACGGCGAAGAGGCTGTGGTGCAGGTCGCGCTCGGAGGCCACCTGGGCGTGGACGGCGGCGTGGGTGGCCACCGGGGCCGAGCTGACCCACGCCGACTTCTGCCCCCGGAGCACCCAGCCCCCCTCGCTCCGCGTGGCGAGCAGTCCGGACCGGCCGAAGGAGCCCGGGTCGTCGTCGCGCAGGCCCAGGTAGTCGCTGCCGTGGTCGGGTTCGGTGATGGCCCAGCACCCGTGCCACGAGGCGACTTCGTCCTCCAGCCAAGGTTGCAGGAGCTCGGCGCGCAGCTCGTCGGTGCCGAAGCGGGCCACGGACACGAAGGGGAGCATGTCGACGAGGAAAGCCGTGGCGAGACCCAGGCTTCCCCAACCGAGCTCCTCGACCACGAGGGAGCGGACGCGCCAGGCGGCGGGGTCCTCCCTGCCGGCGCTGTCCGCGGAGACGAAGAGCCGGTGATAGCCAAGGGACTTGAGGGTGGCCATGGCGGCGAAGAACGGCGAGCCGGAGGCCACGCGCTCGGACGGGCTCATGGCGTCGAGGGCTTGGGCGGCCGGGCGCAGGACCTCCTCGGCCACTCGGTGGGCCTCGCGGCGGGCGAGCTGCTCCTCGTCGGAGAGCTCGGAGAGGTCGAAGGCCGGCGCCAGCGTCACCCGGGCCCCGAGGCGGCCACGGCGTCGGCCGGCACCGCCGTGCTGGTGGCTCTCCACGCCGTGGCGGTGGCAAGTGCCTTCCCGAAGGCGCACGAGGGGTCCCCGGCCAGTGGGTCACCGGTTGCGGCCCACGCCCGGGCACGGCTGCCGCCGCAGATGCCGAGGAACGGGCACCGCCCGCACGCGCCGTCGCGGCGCGCCTGGTCGCGGAGGTCGAGGAAGAGCGGTGCCTCGCGGTACCACCACGACACCGGTCGCTCGCGGACATTGCCCACGGTGAGCGGCAGGAAGCCCGAGGGCTGGACGTCACCGACGTGGGAGACGAAACAGAACCCGTTGCCGTCGGTCACGCCCGGCGCGACGCGGTGCCCCTGCTGGGCGAGGACCCGCCGGAGCTGGGGGGCTTCGACGGTGCGGACCCGGAAAGGGAACTCGGAGGCGGCGAGCCATTCGAGCACGCTCTCTTCGACCTCGGGCTCGACGAGGTCGTCCGCCAGCGCCCGCCCGGTGGGGACGAGGAAGAACAGCGTCCAGGTGGAGACCAGGCCGTCGAGCAGCTCGACCATCGCCGGCAGCTCGGCGACAGTACGGCGCGACACGGTGGTCCCGACCTGGAGGCCGACGTCCAGCGAGGCCGCGGTGCGGATGGCGTCGAGCGTGCGGAGGAAGTGGCCCGGGACGCCGCGGAACCCGTCGTGGGTCGCCGGGGTGGCCCCATCGAGGCTCAGGTGCAAGGTGCCGGCCCCTGCTTCGACAGCCCGAGCCAAGGCACCCGAGCGCAGCCGGCCGGTGACCGACGGGGAGAAGCCGACGTGGACGCCGGTGCCGGAGGCGTGGGCGAGGAGGTCGAAGACGTCGGGTCGGGCGAGCGGGTCGCCGCCCGTCAGCACGACGACCTTGGTCCCCATGGCGGCGGCGTCGTCGAGGAGGGCGCGACCCTCGTCCGTGGTGAGCTCGGCGGGGTGCCGGCGGGGTTGGGCCTCGGCCCGGCAGTGAACGCACCGCAGGGGGCAGGCCCGGGTCAGCTCCCAGGCGAGCGTCATGGGCGCGCTCGCGAAGTCCGGTGGCCCTACGTCGTGCACCGGAGGGCCCACTCTGCGTCCGGACTGCGACTCGGAATAGTTTGTCACACTACGTAGAGTAAATGACTCTAGGAAAAACACAAGGGCGCCCGAGCCGTGCCGCCGGTCCGGTCCTGGTCGCGGGCGGTGACGTCCTGGTCGGGGGCGGTCGGGGAGCGAGGGCCCGGAGGAGACGGTCCCGGAGTGGGAGCCCGGGCACGTTCGCCGGCGCCGGGTCGCCCCACGTGCACCTGGGTCCGTGCCGGCGTTGGCGACGGTGCTGGCGAGTTCCGATAGAGTGGCCTGCGCCCGTTCGGGGGTGGCGCAACTGGCAGCGCGCATGATTCTGGTTCATGAGGTTGGAGGTTCGAGCCCTCCCCCCCGAGCTCCGCTGGCAGCCTCCCTCGGAGGACCCGGCGCGAGGTCCCATCGTCTAGCGGCCTAGGACACCACCCTCTCAAGGTGGAGACACGGGTTCGAACCCCGTTGGGACTGCCATGGGGTGCCTGCACGAGCAGCACACGACCAGCAACTCGGCGGGCACCGGTCGAGCAACGGGCGGGCAGGGGGTCTCCCGGCGCCGCAGTGCGCCGACACAAGGGGCCCCACATGAAGACCACCGTTGCCGTGATCGCCGACGGTGCCTACCGACTGTCGACGTACTGCGACCCGTCGGGGATGGTCTTCAACCAGTTCCTCCTCGTGGCCGACGGGCCGCTGGTCTTCCATCTCGGTGACCACAACCTTCCCCCAGGTCGCCGAGGCAGTGGGCGCGGTGCTCGATCCCAGCGAGGTGCGGTGGGTGAGCTTCGGCCACCTCGAGGCCGACGAGTGCGGCGCCATGAACGACTGGCTGACGCTCGGGGCTCGGGCCTCGGCCGTGCACGGTGAGCTCGGGGCTCGGGCCTCGGCCGTGCACGGTGAGCTCGGGGCGAGCGTCCCGCTCGGTGACCTGGCGATCCGCCCGCCCCACGCCGTGGTCGACGGTGGCTCTCTCGAGCTCGGTGCCAAACGCGTCACGTGGGTCGACACGCCGCACCTCCCCCACGGGTGGGACGCCGGGCTGCTCTTCTATGAGAGGACGGCGACGCAGTTCGTCGGCGACTGCTCGGTCGCACTGATGGCGCTCGCCGACGGCTACGAATCCCGGTTCCGCTCCAGTGTGGATGGGGGCGCCGAGCCCTGAGGGGCGGACGAGCCCTCCGACGCGACCGTGCTCGACGCTGGGCGCCGGACGGGGGGTGGCGAGGACCCGGGGACGCGAGCGAGCCCTGCCCTGCCCTGCCCTGCCCTGCCGTCGAACCATCGGTGCGCTCCCGCAGTCACGGGATCGGGGTACCAACCCGGGGGAGGCAGGGGAGCCGCCGTCGCCCCCGAAGACGCTGAGGTCGTCGAAGACGTCGTGGGACGCGCCCTGTCACCTCGAGGGCGAAGGGGATGCCGGGGAGCACGAAGCCCGGTGGCGGCGAGACAGCGAACGTCTCGCCATCGGCGTCCGCCAGCCCATGCCACGAGGCTGGAAGCCGAAGGTCGACCTCTGGCCGCAGGACAGGGCTCCTCCACTTCCCGAGCCCGTCGTGAGGAGCCCTCGGACCCGACCACGGACGGCAACGGACCTCGCCGCCGACGGGCCGGCACCCCGTGGTCGGCGGGGACCGGGACACCGGGATCACCGGTGGCGGTAGCGTTCCCCTTCGTGGCCGACAGCCTCGTGGATGCCGCCCTGCTCGTCATGGACGTCCAACGGGGGGTGGTGGACCGCTACGCCGGCGACGGCACGCTCCTCGACCACCTCCGCCGGGCCGTGGACGCAGCGAGGTCGGTCGGTCTGCCCGTCGTCTTCGTGCGGGTCGCCTTCCGTCCGGGCCATCCCGAGGTGAGCTCCCGGAACCGGACCTTCGCGAGGATCGCCACCGGGGAGCAAGGCGCGTTCGGCGAGGGCGACGAGGCCACCCAGCTCCATCCCGCCCTCGACCCCCGGCCAGAGGAACCCGTGGTCGTGAAGAAGCGGGTGAGCGCTTTCGCCGGCAGCGACCTCGAGGTCCTGCTCCGCTCGCTCCGGGTGACGCACCTGGTGCTGACCGGTATCGCCACGAGCGGTGTGGTGCTCTCCACGCTGCGGGAGGCGGCGGACCGCGACTACCAGCTCACCGTGCTGCACGACGCTTGTGCGGACGCCGACGCCGAGGTCCACCGAGTGCTCACCGAGAAGGTCTTCCCCCGCCAGGCCGAGGTGCTCTCGGTGGCGGAGTGGACCAGCCACATGGCCAGCCGCGCTGCCGGCGGGAACGCCGGCTGACCGGGCGGGCCCCGGACCAGCACGGTCGCACGCCGGTCGGTTGACGCGGGCCTTCGGGCCGCCCGGTGGAGGTGCCAGACGACCTCGTCGCGGACGTGCGAGGAACCCAGCGCCGCTGGCTCACCGGGGGATGCGCGAGGGTCCGGGTACCGACGGTGTCGGTCTCCACGGCTCGTTGATCCGTTGCCGAGCACGGGACGACGGATGCCGGTGCGTCTGCCCGGTGGGCCGGCCAACGGGTCGCGGTCTGGACCTGACGACGTGCCGGACCGGGCTTCGGCCTGGCGGTTGCGGCCGTCGGGAACTTACGGTGAGCGTGTGCTCCGGATCACGCTGACCACCCTCGACTGGGCGGCCGCAATCCTCGTGCTCGTCGGCTTGGCCCTCCTCGTCCGGGGGCAGCGACGGACGCTCGCCGCCCTCGGGTCGCTCGCACGATTGGCGGACGAGGTCCTTCCGGACGGCGAGGACAGCGGTCGTCCGGCCGGCGGAGGTCTGCGCTACGAGGAGTGGCTGGCAATCGTCGAGCTCACGCAGGCGAGCAGCCGGAGACAGGCGGTGACGCTCCGCTCGGGCTGCGTCGTCGGCCTCGGGGTCCTCTGTGCGCTGGCGTCCTCCATGGTGTTCCTCTGGTGGCGATGACACCCGTCGGGTAGGCGGGCGCCGAGCAGCGACGCGGTGTTGCGCACGAGGTCGTGCTGGAGCCGCCCGATGCTCGGGAACGCCAGGACGTCCAGGACGTTCTCGGCGGCAGAGAGGCCGAGGGCCTGCCCGAGGAGGCGGTGGTGCCGCTCGCCGGCCGAGTACACGAGGCTGAAGACCTTGCCGCTCCGCCAGTCGCGGTCGCCGTCCTTCAGTGCGGTCAGCTCGTCGAGCACTTCGGTGCGCGGCCTGCCGCGCTCGGGCAGCGGTGTGCGCCCGAAGGGGTCCACCGCGCGGGCCAAGGTGCCGAGCCGCCACGAAGCCGCCACGAAGCCGTCATCGCTGTCGGGGCGCTCTTTCGGCGCCGGTGCTCCCGCCGACGACGGGGAAGCACCTGTCGGCTGCGCGCTCAGGAGGTCGACGACGACAGCGTGCTCGACGCGTCGCTCGTCGCCCGGCGTGCACGGCGACCCCGGGCCAGCTCGACGACGAGGGCCAGTGCTCCGACGACGAAGGCAAGACCGGCGACCGCTTCCATGTCGCTCCTGCCGGTCGGGGAGTGGAGCCAGACGGCGGCGTAGCCGAGGAGCGGCAGCGTGAAGCGAGCCTGGTAGGCGACGGGACCGTGGACAGCGAGGGTCCATGGGTCGGGGACCGTGTTGGCGTCACCTTTCGTGCGCACGAGGAGCTCGCTGCCACGGTGCTCGAGCCACACGATGCGGTGGACGTAGGTCGCGCCGGGGTCGTGTGGGATGTGGAACACGACGACGTCGCCGACATGGAGGCTGTCGAGGGGCACGCGCTGGGTCACCACGACGCCCCCGACGGGGAAGCCCGGGCGCATGCTGCCCGACAGGATGGGTCGTACCTGCCAGCCACCCGAGGCGACGCCGGCGATCGCCGTCGCGGCCGCAGCGAGGAGGGCGGCGAGCACGGTTGCCGTGACGAGCCGGCGCAGCGCCGGCCTGCGGGCACGCGTGCCCGCCTTGCGTGCGCCGGAGTGCGCGCTCGTTGCGTCGGTCGGTGTCGCCACGTCGTCCTCCACGTTCACGGTCCGCGACCGGGGTCTGCAGGCAGCCATCGAAGCGCTTTGGCGCGCCGGCGGCCCCGGACCCGGTGGCGTGCGGTGCACGACTGCGGGGTCCGGGGCGGGACCGGCTCGCTGCGTCAGGTCGCTACGGGGTGTTCGTGGCGATGAAGCTCACCGTGGGCGAAGCGCTCGTGCCCTGGGCGATGTTCTGGTTCTGGATCGAGCCACTCGCCTCGTTCGGGTTCGTCGTCTGATTGGTGAAGGCGAAGACGATGCGGAACGACGTCGAGAGCTCGTTCGTGCTGAAGCCGTTCGCGCTCGCCTGGCTGACCGAGTAGAGGTTCGGGTTCGGCTGGAGGAATTGGGGCCCGAACGAGTAGTCGAGGTAGAAGGTGTAGGGGGCGTTCGCCGGCATCGGAGCACCGGGCGCGCCGCTGCTGTCGCTCGTGTGGACGTCGGTCCACACGCCGTTGACCTGCACCTGCACCTCGACGGTCAGGTAGCGCTCGAGCGCCTGCGCCGAAGCGCTCGCGTCCGGCGTGTACGTGACCTTGTCGACCTGGCCCTGGAGCGTGCCCACGTCGTAGATGGTCACCGGCTCCGTGTAGGTGTCTCCGGGGTTGAGGTTGTCGAGCGTGAACTGCAACGCGTTCCCGTTCGGGACGGCGGGCAACGCGCCCGTCGACGAGGACAGCTTCGGCTGGCCGATCGAGTTGGCGTCGCCGATGAGCGGCCCGGACACCGACGGTGTGCCGGCGACGGACTCGAGCTGGAACGTTCCCGCCTTGAACGACTGGTTGGCCGAGGTGGTGCTGACGAAGCTGGCGAAGCTGCCCGGCCCGACGAGGACCAATGTCAGCGCGCCCGCTCCTACGGCGCCCGCGATCAACGGAGTTCGGTATCGCATACGTGCCCCTTCCCCACTCGTGTCCGAGGTGGGACTCGCCGTCCTCGGAGCCCCTGTTCTTGCAGGAGCCGTGCAAATGTCTCATGGCATGCCAGTGTGAGTCGTCTCCAAATATGACGAACTCCTCGTGGTCGTGTCGCGGACACGCTCCGTGGTCGACGTCCTCGGCGGTGGTCCCGCGCGCACGTGGCGTGCCAGGGCACCGGGGGCGCTCGATGACCCAGTCGTGGCGGTACGTGTCGATCCGGTGCGTGGGCGCCGGTGTCGACCTCGCTCCATGCCGGCTGGTGACGGCGTGGCCCGCCCCGCCGAACCATGTCGGGCCGAAAGTCAATAGATTGGGTCGAGAATCGGCTCCTCGTGGGGGCCGACGTCACCGAAGCCGCAATCGAGGCCGCCACCGGGCCGGACGGAGGGAACCATGCGCATCGCCGACGACGTCACGCAGCTGATCGGCAACACGCCGCTCGTGCGGCTCCGACGGGTGACAGACGGGGCGGGGGCGGACGTGGTCGCCAAGCTCGAGTTCTTCAACCCCGGTGGCAGCGTGAAGGACCGGATCGCCGTCGCCATGGTGGACGCCGCCGAGGAGGCGGGCCTCATCGGGCCGGACACCGTCGTCGTGGAGCCCACCAGCGGCAACACCGGGATCGCCCTCGCCATGGTGTGCGCCGCACGCGGCTACCGCTGCATCTTCACCATGCCCGAGACGATGAGCCGCGAGCGGCGCATGCTGCTGCGCGGCTTCGGTGCCGAACTGGTGCTCACCCCTGGTCCCGACGGAATGGCCGGTGCCATCGCCAAGGCTGAGGAGCTCGCCAAGGCTGACACCAACGTCTTCGTGCCCCAGCAGTTCGAGAACCCCGCGAACCCCGCGATCCACCGCCGCACCACGGCCGAGGAGATCTGGGCGGACACCGATGGCCGGGTCGACGTGGTCGTGGCCGGCGTCGGCACCGGCGGCACGATCACCGGCATCGGCCAGATGCTGAAGGAGCGCAAGCCCGCCGCCAAGGTCGTGGCCGTCGAGCCGGCCGCGTCCCCCGTGCTGTCGGGCGGCGAGAAGGGTCCGCACCCCATCCAGGGCATCGGGGCGGGCTTCGTCCCCTCGGTCCTCGACCAGGGTGTCGTCGACGAGGTCGTCACCGTCGCCAACGAGGACGCCTTCTCGACGGCTCGCCGCTTGGCCCGCGAGGAGGGGCTCCTGGTCGGCATCTCGTCAGGGGCGGCCGTGTGGGCGGCCCTCGAGGTCGCCCGCCGTCCCGAGCATGCCGGCCAGCTCGTCGTGGTCATCGTCCCGTCGTTCGGGGAGCGCTACCTGAGCACGCAGCTCTTCGAAGGACTCGGCGACTGACGATGCGGGCCGAGGAAGGACTGCGTTCGACGCTCCGACGCGACGTCGAGGCCGTGCTCGAGCGCGACCCCGCGGCACGCTCGGCCCTCGAGGTCGTCCTCGCCTACCCGGGGCTCCATGCCGTGTGGGGACACCGAATCGCCCACAGGCTGTGGACCCGAGGCCACCGGCTCACCGCCCGGCTCCTCGCCGAGGCTGTCCACCTCGTCACCGGCGTCGACATCCACCCGGGTGCCGTCGTCGGCGCCGGCTGCTTCATCGACCACGCCACCGGCGTCGTGATCGGCGAGACGGCGGAGGTGGGCGACGACGTCACCCTCTACCAGGGGGTCACCCTCGGCGGCACCAGCCTCGAGCCCGGCAAGCGGCATCCCACCGTCGGGCACCGCGTCACCATCGGAGCGGGGGCGAAGGTCCTCGGCCCGGTGGTGGTCGGCGACGACAGCCGGATCGGGGCCAACGCCGTGGTGGTGCGCGACGTGCCGTCCGACGCCGTCGTAGTCGGTGTCCCCGGCCAGGTCATCGCCCGCAGCCGTCCCCGCCCGCCGTCGGTGCCGGCCGGGGTCGACGACAGCATCCTGCCCGACCTGGTGGGTGTGAGCCTCGGGGCGCTCCAGCGTCGGGTCGACGCCATCGAGGAGGAGCTCCACGGCCGGGTCACCGTCCCGGCCATCCGGCCCTCCGACGACGGCGTGTGGCGAGGCGAGGACTTCTCGATCTGACCCCTCGTGTTCGGGTCCCGAGGGCCGACGTGCCGGGAGCGGGAGCCGCTCTCGGGTAACCACGGTCCCATCGGTGTCCACCACCGCAGGCCCAGCCGGCGGATCAGCCCTGCCGGCGGATCAGCCCACGCCGGCGGCGGGTGCGAGCCCGCTGCCGTCCTCGGGCAGGCCGCCGCGCGCCCGCACGGCGACGACGGCGATGACGAAGGCGAGGGCGGCCGCGGCAGCTCCGGTCCGGAAGGCCACCTGGTAGCCGTGCACGGACGCCGTGGTGGCCGCCGCATGGAGCGCTGCGGCCCCGTGCCCGGCGGCCGAGGCATGGCGGAGCGCGTCGCGCGTCGCCGTCGCCGCCACCGTGACGAGGGCGGCGAGCCCGAGCGAGCCGCCGACCTGCTGGCTGGTGTTGAGCAGCGCGGAGGCGAGGCCTGACTCGTGGCGCGCCACCGACGACACGGCGTTCAGGGTGAGGGGGACGAAGGAGAGCCCCATCCCGAGGCCGACGAGCACGAGTGGCCCGAAGACCGACCCGTAGCCGGAGGAGGCGGTGACGAACGACACCCAGGCGAGCCCGACGGCGACCACCGCAGGTCCGACGACGACGAAGGGCCGCGTGCCGAACCGCTTGACGAGGCGGGAGACGACGAGCCCCGTTCCCCCGACCATGACGGGTATGGGCAGGTACGCCACGCCGGCGACGACCGGGCTGTAGTGCAGCACCTCCTGGAGGAACTGCGTGAGGAAGAAGATGAGCGACAGCATCGACGCCCCGAGCAGGAGCATCACGCCGTAGCCACCGGCCCGGTTCCGGTCGGCCAGGAAGCGCAGCGGCAGCACGGGTTGGGCGCTCTTCGCCTCGATGACGACGAAGGCGGCGAGCAGCACGACGGCGACGGCGAAGGCGGCCAGCGTGGAGCCAGCGAGCCAACCGGCGTCGGGCGCCCGGACCAGGCCGTAGACGAGGGACGCCATACCTGCCGACACGGTGACGGCTCCGGGGACGTCGAGCCGGCCACCGTGGCCCGGCGTGCGCGGCAGGACGAAGGGGGCGATGGCGAGCACCGCGACCCCGATCGGCACGTTCACGAAGAGGACCCACCGCCACGAGGAGACATCGACCAGCGCCCCGCCGAGCAGGAGGCCGAGGGCGGCCCCCGCTCCCGACATGCCGGCGTAGACGGCCATGGCCCGGTTCCGCTCCGGTCCCTCGTCGAACGTGGTGGCGATGAGGGAGAGCGCGGTCGGGGAGGCGACGGCGGCCCCGATGCCCTGGATGGCCCGGGCGGCGATGAGCCACGCCTGGGTCGTCGCGAGCCCGCCGAGCAACGATGCCCCCGCGAACAGCGCGATCCCGAAGAGGAAGGCCCGCCGTCTCCCGAAGAGGTCGCCGGCCCGTCCGCCGAGCAGGAGGAGGCCGCCGAAGACGAGCACGTAGGCGTCGATGACCCATGTCAGGTTCGTGCTCGAGAAGTGCAGCTCGTGCTGCATCGACGGCAAGGCGATGTTCACGATGGTGAGGTCGAGCATGACCATCAGCTGGGCGGCGGCGATGGCCACGAGGGCGAGCCCGTGCCGCCGGTGCGGAACCACGCCGGCGGCAGCGTCCGAGGCGGGTGGGGCCACGGTGCTGACCGCGGTCGGTGGTGCGCTCATCGCTCGCTCCCTGCTCCCGGTCCCGGGCTGATCGCTGTCGCCGTGTCGGGGGCAGCCAGCCCGAGGAGGACCTCCAGCCGGCCGACCGCTGCCTCGAGCGCCCGGCGACCGTCCCTGCCGAGAGCGGCGGTCAGCCACGACTCGTGGCGGTCGACGATCGCGCCGACCTCGACGACAGCCGCGCGGCCCCGGGCGGTGAGGGTGAGGGTCCGCGAGCGACGGTCCGTCGAGCGGTGGGCGCTCTCGAGGAGACCGCGGTCCTCGAGCTCGTCGACGGACCGCTTGACGTTCATGGGGTCCGACCCGAGGGTACGGGCCAGAGCCCGCAGCGAGCAGCCCGGGCTCGCGTCCACGCCGCGCAAGACGGCGGCCTGGGGCGGCGTGAGCTCAGAGCCGACGAGCTCGTCGGCCCAGTCGCGCCGCAGGGCGCGGGCCAGCCGGCTGAGCCGGAAGCCCAGCCCGAGCTCGCGTGAGGCGCCGAACCGAGCCGCCACGTGCCGGCGTGCCGGCATGACGCGCTCGCTCCGTGGTGACGCGGTCGTGACCATGGGTCCTTCCCTTCGATCGGGGACGACTGGGCGGGGGAACGGTCCGGTCGCCCGCACCGTGTCGCCCCGGACGGTGACCCCTCTGGGGCCAGTCGATCGAGCGGACCGACCGCCCCGCCGGGTGCGCCTTTCCGTCCAGCCCTCTACAACTGTAGGAGGGGCTACAGCTATTCCCGCCGGCGTGCCCGGCGTGCCCGGCGTGCCCGGCGTGCCCGGCGTGCCCGGCGTGCCCGGCGTGCCCGGCGTGCCGCCAGGTGCCTCTGTCAGGTGCCTCTGTCAGGTGCGACCTCTGGGCGCGAAGAGCCGGGCGACGTCCCCGCCGCGGCCCGGCTCGGCGAGCACCACGAGGTCGTCGCCGGCCACGAGCCGGGTGGAACCGCCCACGGGCACGAGCACCCCGTCGCGGACGAGGAAGCTGATCCACATCCCTTCGGGGACAAGGCCCTCGGCGGCGAGCTCGCCGAGCGTCCGGCCGTCGGCCGGCGCCGACGCGGCCAAGGTGACCCGCGACACCTGGTCGGGCTGGCGTCGGAGGCGCACGCCGAGCGAGAACGGCTCGGGCTCCACCAGCCGCATGGGGATCGAGAGGACCCGCGCGACGACCGGTACGAGCCCGCCCTGGACGACGACCGAGAAGAGCACGACGACGACGACGATGCCGTACAGCCGGTCGGGCTGGTGCACGGCGGTCCCGAACAGGTAGGTGCCGAGCAGGATCGGCACCGCCCCCTTCAACCCGGCGAAGCTGACGAAGCGTCGCTCGTTCCGGTCGAGGCGGGTGGGTAGCAGGCACAGCCCGACGGCGAGCGGGCGGATGACGAAGGCGAGCACCACCCCGAGGACGATCCCGGGCAGCCAGACGTCGCGGTGCGCGAGCACCCCGAGGTCGACGGTCAGGCCCAGGGCGATGAAGGCGACGATCTCGCCGAGCGAGGCGAGCGCGCCGTGGAAGCGCTCGATCTCGCGGTGGTAAGGGGCGTCCTCGTCACCGGCGACGATCCCCGCGACGAACACGGCGAGGAACCCCGAGCCGTGGGCGACGGACCCGATGCCGAAGAGCAGGAAGGCGCCGGCGAGCGTGCGGAGCGGGTAGAGGCCTTCGCCGGGTAGGGGGACCCGCCGGACCAGCCAGGCGAGGGCGCGTCCGCCCACCAGCCCGACGGCGAGCCCCACGGCCATCTGGAGCGCGAAGGTGCCGGCGACGCCTCCGAGGGCGCCGACGCCCACCCCGCCGGCGGTGACCAGGCCGGCCATGAGGGCGATGCTCGCGGGGTCGTTCGCCCCCGACTCCCCTTCGAGGATCGTCCCGCTCCGACCCGCCACCTCCCGCCGTCCGAGCACGGAGAAGACGACGGCCGGGTCGGTCGGGGAGACTGCCGTGCCCACGAGGGCCGCCGGGTACCACCCGAGCCCGAACGCGCCGTGCACGAGGACGGCGGCGCCCGCGGCAGTCAGGAACGTGCCGAGGACCCCCGTTGCCGCCACCGGGCCCGCCGCCGTGGTGAGCCGTGCCCGTCCGAGGTGCATGCCGCCGTCGAAGAGGATGGCCACGAGGGCGACGGTCACCAGGCGCTCGACGGTGGGCCGGGGCGAGGCCCGCAAGTGCCGGTCGAAGGCGGCGGCGACGGCGGCAGCCACGAGGAAGAGCGCCGGCGCCGGCACCCGCGACCAGGTCGTCACGCGGCTCGAGAGGACGGCCAGCAGGCCGGCTGCTGCCGTCAGCAGGACGGCGAGGACGAACGGGTTGGTGGCGGTCACGGCGTGGCCTCCCGGGTTGCTGGGGTTGGTCGCACGTTCGCCGACCAGCCTTCCCGGCACACCGGGTCTGACACTAGCCCGGACCCTGCGGCCGGTGCGCGGGCACGGCGAGCCGTCACGGGTAGCGTCGGGACATGGCCGCCGTCGAGCACCCGTACGCCGCGCTCGACAACCTGCCCGCGGCCCGCTCCGTGGTGGCGGTCTGTGCCCACCCCGACGACGAGGCGTTCGGGCTCGGTGCCGTGCTCGCCGCCCTCGCCGCCGGCGGCGCCCGCACCACCGTCGTGTGCCTCACCCGCGGCGAGGCGTCCACGCTCGGCTCGAACGCCGACCTCGACCGGGTCCGTGCCGCCGAGCTCGAGGAAGCTGCCGCCACCCTCGGCGTCGGGGCCGTCGTGCTCTCGGACCACGCGGACGGCAGGCTGGCCGACGAGCCGCTCGGGGACCTCGCCGCCGAGGCGGGCGCGGCGGTAGCCGATGCCGGTGCCGACCTCCTGCTCGCCTTCGCTCCCGACGGGGTGACCGGTCACCCTGACCACGCCCGGGCGACCGAGGCCGCGGCGGTGGTGGCCGACCGGGCTGGCCTGCCCCTTCTCGCGTGGACGCTCGAGACAGCGGTGGCGGCCGCCCTCAATGCCGAGCTGGGCACCTCCTTCAGCGGGACCGATGTCCCCGACCTCCGCGTCCGCGTCGACCGGAGCGTCCAGCTGCGGGCCATCGCCTGCCACGCCAGCCAGGCTGCCGACAATCCGGTGCTGTGGCGCCGCCTCGAGCTCCAGGGCGACGTCGAGGTGCTCTGCTGGCTCCGTACGCCGGGATAGGGCGGCCCTGAGCCCAACCGGGCCGGCCGGGGCCGGCCGGGCCGGCCGGGCCTCCGGTTCAGCGACCGGCCAGCCTGGTCACCGTCGAGAACGTGCAGAGGTAGACGTCGTCGTCGAACCCGCGCGCCGGGAACAGCACGCCCTGTAGGGGGCTCCCGGTGTCGGCCCGGGCGAGCTCCTCACCGCTGGTCACGTCGAGCACGACGACGTCCTCGCGACCGGCGGCTGCGTCGTGGTCGCCGGTGACGACCTCACCCGTCTCGGCGAAGAGGACGAGGTGGGCGCCGTGGTCCTGGTCGCGGCGCCACCGTGGGGCGAGGCTGCCGTCGTCACCGACGGTGAACCCGGCGAGGACCCCGTTGCCGCTGTCGTAGGCGACGGCGACCCTGCGGACCGGGTCGACGACGGGCGGGTTGGCCACGAGCCCCCCCGGTCGGCCGCACACCTCGACCGCCGAGAGCGCCCCGGTCCCGAGGTCGACGCGGAGCAGTTGGAGTGGTGCCGTCGACGTCCCGTGCCCGCGAAGCGTGCCGTCGTAGGCGTCGGAGCCCTCGCCGTCGTCGAGGAAGTAGGCGGCTCCGTCGACCAGGACGCAGTCCCAGCCGTAGGTCTGGCCGGGCCGTGTCCGGTAGCGGGGGGCGAACTCCTCGTCGAGGTGGAAGGAGCCGTCGAAGCGGGCCCGCAGCAGGCCCGTGTCCCCGACGACGTAGACGGTCGGGCCGTCCGCCGACAGCCGGGCGACCGAGGGCTCAGGCAGGTCGAGGGTGGCGACCACCTCGAGGTGCTGGGGGTCGAGGGCGACGAGCTGGCAGGGCTCGCGGGCGTCGGCGGCGACGGGGGAGCCGGGACGGGAGCCGGCGAAGTCCTTCGTGACGATCGTCCCGTCGGGGAGCACGACGAAACCGTTGTAGGGCCGCCGGCGCGGGAGGGCGACCGACGCCTCGACGGCAAGGTCCGGGGCGAGCTTGTGGGCATGGTCGCCGAACACCACGACGAGCGAGCCGTCCTCGTGGGCGGCGATGCTCCCTGGCCACGCCGGCCCGCCGGTGAGGTCTGCCGAGCGCGCCAGCGGCTCGAGGGAGCGCGGGTCGATGCGCTCGACGAAGGAGACGGCGTCGTCGCCGGCCGTGTGGCCGAGGAGGAACACCTCGCCCGGCTCGCGGGTGACCACCATCGTCGAGGCAATCGCGGATCGCGACGTGACGTCGAGCCCGCCGTTCGGCCCGAGCAGCCCGCCGGCTGCAACGGTCTGACGGCGGTCCGGCCCGCCGTCCTCGCACGACCACGGCCCTGGCCAGTAGCCGGGCGCCGTCATACCGGTGCCTCGACCTCGAGGCGGGGGACGCGGGGCCGAAGCAGGTGGTCTCGCAGGTCGGCGACGAGGTCGTCGCGTAGCGAGCGCAGCGCCGGGTCGTCGAAGCGATTGACCCGCTGCAGCGGGTCCTCCACGAGGTCGTAGAGCTCGCCCTCGCTGCCGTCGTGGCAGGTTCCCGGCAGGTACGTCGTGACCACCCAGCGGTCGCGGGTCAGCGTCCGAACGTGGACATCGGTGCCGAAGAGCTCGCTGTCCCACTCGGTGAGGACCCGGTCGAAGCCTCGGTCTGTGGCGTCCGCGTCGTGGACAGGGAGGCGCCGGCCCTCGAGGAAGGGCGGGGGCTCGAGCCCGGCGACTGCGCAAAACGTCGGGGCGAGGTCGACGAGCCCGACCGGGCGGGTCACGACGGCCGGCGCGACGCCGGCGGAGGGTGCGGGCCGCCACACGAGCGGGAGGCGCATCAGGGCGTCGACGTGGTACGGGCCTTTGAAGAGAAGACCGAAGTCCCCTTGCAGCTCGCCGTGGTCGCTGGTGAAGACGACGTCGACGTCGTCCGCCCACCCCCGTTCGGCGATGCGGGCCAGGACCCGGCCGAGAGCCTCGTCGATCAGCTCGCACTCGACGGCGTTGCGGGCGTTGACCTCGCGTACCTGGTCGGGCGTGAGGGTGGCAGGCACCCACTGGGCGGGCGCCTCGTAGTTGGAGACGAGCTTGCCGTCGTACCACAGCCTCCAGTGGCGGGGCTTGGTGTCGAGGATCCGCTCGCGTTCGGATGCCTGCTCGGGGTAGCCGGCGGGGAGGGGCACCTCCCGCCAGTCGACGCGCCCCACCTCGGACTGGGGCGGGTCCCACGGGTGGTGGGGGTCGGGGAAGCTCATCCAGCAGAACCAGTCGTCGTCTGCCGCGAGGCCGTCGAGCCAGGCGATCGTGCGCTCCGCGACCCAGTCGGTGTGGTAGAGGCCGCGCTCGATGGGATTGACCCCGACCTGAGGGGCGCCGGTGTCGCCACCGCCCTCGGCATTGACTTGCATGGCCGCGTCGAGGACGCGGTAGAAGCCGCTGATCGCGTCGGGGTGCTCGGAGGCCAGCCAGCGGGCGTAGTGAAGGGGGCCGACCGGGCCGTGGGTGGCGAGCTCGAGGTGGTCGAAGCCTCGGTGGGGGCCGCCTACCGGCACCGTGCCGGATCGTGCGAGGGCGTTCTCGGGGAACCGCAGGAACGGGTCGAGGAACGGCTCGAAGTGGGCTTTGCCCACCAGCGCGGTGCGGTAGCCCGCGTCACGGAGCACGGCGGCGACCGAGGGGGCGTCGGAGGGGAGCGGCACGCCGTTCATCCACACCCCGTGCGTGGTCGGGTGCTGGCCCGTCAGCATGGTCGAGCGCGACGGCATGCACACGACCGACTGGGGCACGGCGCGCTCGTAGCGGATGCCGGCCGCGGCGAGCCCGTCGACCACTGGTGTGCGGGCGAGGGTCCCGCCGTTGCACCCGAGGGTGTCGTAGCGCTGCTGGTCGGTGGTGACGAAGAGGATCTTGCGGCGTGCCATCAGGCTCCCCAGCCCACGGGTCGTGCACCTTCGAGGATGCAGCGTGCGCGTTCGATCCCGGCTCCCGCCGCCCCGCCGACGACGAGGGCGAGCGTCGCCGGGTCGGCGTCGGTGGCGTAGACGACCAGGCACGTGCCGTCCCCGAGGTCCAGCACGTCGAGCGTGCCGAGGTGCTCGTGGAAGAGTCCGCCGGTCACCCGGTACTGGAAGCGACGCGCCAGCGGGTCGACGGTGAGCAGGTCCTCGTCGAAGGTGACGCCTGCTGCCGTCGCCACGCGCCGGTGGTCGCCCTCGACCGTCACCGACGTGACGCCGGGGAACCACTCGGCGAGACGGGCGGGATCACCGACCAACGCCCACACCTCGGCTGCCGGACGCGCCACGCGCACCTGGCGGCGGACGGAGCCGCGCCGGGGGATCACGAGCCTGAGCCCGAGCGGCGCGGCGCGCCCCCCCCGCCCGGGACGGTGGCAAGGAGCGTATAGAGCGAGCGGGCCATCGCCCTGCGGGCGCGCTCGGGCGACAGGCCCTGGTCGTGGAGGAGGAGCTGATGGGCCTCGAACGACGCGGCCACGTCGCAGGCCGCCAGCACCTCCACTGCCCGCTCCGTGTCGAGAGCGCTGAGCTCGAGGGCGAAGAGGGTTCGCACCTGGTCTCGCAGGTACGAACGGTTCCGGCGCAGCTCGGCGGCGAGCACGGGCTGGAACGGCGAGCGCAGGCGCGACACGGTTGCGGCCGGGGCCACGGCGTCGAAGAGCCGGAAGCGCTGCTCGACCAGAGCCGCCACCCGCACCTCGAGCGGGGCGTCCGGGACGACGGTGACGGGCACGAGCGGGGCCGCCCGCTCCAGCTGGCCCTCGACGGCCGCCCGGGTCAGGTCGTCGACGTCGTCGAAGTAGCGGAAGAGGGAGCGCGGCGACAGCCCGGCCCGCTCGGCCACCTCGGCGGTCGACGGGCGGAGGTTGCCCGTCTGGTACAGGTCGAGCAGCGCCTCGACGACCGCCTGGCGGTTCCGCTCGCGGCGGAGCCGCCGACCGTCCCCCTCGCCGTCGCTGGCGATCGGTGCGGGGTCGCCACCGCGAAGCGGCGCGGGCTCGTTCGTCTCGAAGCTCACAGTGGTCTCCCTGCCGTCTCGGCGTTCAGCGGTCGGGTTCCTCGGGCGTCTCGGCGCTCGGGCGTCTCTGCGCTCAGATGGTGAAGGCCAGGTGCGAGGCCACCTGGCGGGCCAGCTCGACGTCACCGGACAGCTTGACGTGACCGAGCTCGTCCTCGGCCCGCACGCGTCCGCCTGCCAGCCGCATGAAGAGGCTCGACGACAGCGCCACCTCCGCCGTCGCCGCCCCTGGGAGGGCGTCGACCACGGCGGCCCGCCCCTCGACGACCACGTGCACCGTGCGCTCGACCGGACCGGTGAGGCGGAGGCTCACCGACGACCCGTCGGGCAGTCCGGCCCGCTTCCCCACGATGTAACCGAGTGCGCGGACCACCTCCCCGACGCACTGCTCGGCGACGGGCCCCTCCTCGTTCCCCGGGCGACCGACGGCGGCGCGGACGTCCTGCTCGTGCATCCACGAGTCGAACACCCGGATCTCCATGAACCGGCCGTAGGTGGCGTTGCCGGCGGGCGTCCACGACGGGGCGTCGAGCTCGGCGTCCGACATCGCCTCGAGGGCGGCGAGCCGCTCGGCGGTCACCGACCGGAAGTCGGCGAGGAGCTCGGCGTGCGTGCGGGAGCGAAGGGCGACGACCCAGGCCTCGTTCGCTCGGGCGATGTCGTTTCTCACGTGCGGGCCGTCGGTCTCCTCGACGGGCACCGTGGGGACGGTTGCGCCCGCCAGCATCCGCTCCGTCCCCACCAGGTGGGCGACCACGTCGTGGACGTCCCAGCCCGGCAGGGCGGGCGTCGACCAGGCGACGTCGTCGAGCTCGCCGAGCAGTTCGGCCAGGACGCCCCACTCCTCACGGAGGAGGGCGACGACGCGCTGGCGCTCACCCGCGCCGATGGGCGACTGCTCAGGCATCGGCTCCTCCCACCACGGTGTCGTCCGGGGTGGCCCCGAGCTTCCCGACGTCGACGACCTTGCCCCGGTTCACGCTGACCCAGTCGCGGGCCTCGAGGTAGGGGCGCAGGGTGGCGACGATGACCTGCTCGTCGGCCTTGGACTTCGGGCGCTGCAGCTCGTAGAGGTGAGGGAATTCCCGCCACGCCGCCACCGCCTCCCACAGCCGGACGGCGGCCTCCCCGGTCGGCGGGTCGACCAGGACCGGTCCGAACAGGCACTGGCCGTCGGGGAAGAACAGCGTGGGCACGCCGAACCCCCCGGCGTCGACGACCCGGCGGTGGTCGGCGAGGACCTCTTCGCCGGTCGTCGGGTCGGCGATGGCCTCGTCGACCAGGCCCGGGTCGAGGCCCACCTCCTCGAGGAGGGCACGGGCGACTGCCGGCTCGTGGGGCTTGCGTCCCTCGGCGTGGAGGGCGCTGCCCGCCCGCTCGTACCACGTGTCGAGGTCGGCCATGTCGTGGCGGCGGAGCAGCGCCCCGATCCGCATCATCGACCAGCCGTACGACCATTCCCGCTCCCAGGGGTGCTTCTTGCCCTCCTGCCGGTTGACCTCCTCGAGGCTGAAGAACCGCCAGGTGACGGCGAGGCCGGTCCGGTCGCGGACCTCGCGGATCCACCGAGAGGTCTGGTAGGCGAACGGGCACATGAGGTCGAAGTGGAAGTCCACCGCGTCGTGCCCGGGGCCGCCCATGGCCGCCACCCTACGCCGACCTCCACCGGACGGGCACGGTGTGCGCCGGGGAGGTGGCCGTCGCCGTCCGCCACGACGGGGAGTGGCCTCGACGCCGCGCCCTGCGGGCACGGCCCCTCGGCTCGACGGAGCGAGACACGGGCGCATCGTAACAGTTGACAGTAGATATGACAAGTGATTCGATGGGGGCCGTCGATCGAGCGCGCCGTGCCCTGCGGGCGCGGCGTTCGGAGGGGAGCGCCGTGGTCATGACGTCGGAGCCGGGGTTCGGCGGCCGCATCGGCCGCACGCACCACGAGTCGGTCCCGTGGTGGCCCGACCCTCCCGCCGGGCTGGGCGGTCCCAACGTCGTGCTCGTGGTGCTGGACGACACCGGCTTCGCCCACCTGGGCTGCTACGGGTCGACCCTCGCCACGCCCCATCTCGACGCGCTGGCTGCGGGCGGGCTCCGCTACACCGGCTTCCACACGACCGCCCTCTGCTCGCCCACGCGAGCCTGTTTGCTCACGGGACGCAACCACCACACCGTGGGCATGCGCGGCGTGTCGAACTGGAGCAGCGGCTACCCGAACATGCGCGGTGGGATCACCCCGCGGGCCGCGACGGTGGCCCAGCTGTTGTCCGCGCACGGGTACGCCACCTTCGCCGCGGGAAAGTGGCACCTCGCTCCCATGCACGAGACGTCCGCGGCCGGGCCGCACGACAACTGGCCGCTCCGCAAGGGGTTCGACCGGTACTACGGCTTCCTGCAGGGCGAGACCGACCAATTCCATCCCGAGCTCACCCACGACAACCACCACGTCGACCCGCCGGGGCGTCCCGAGGACGGGTACCACGTGAGCGAGGACATCGTGGACCGCTCGATGGGGTGGGTGCGAGACCTCGTCTCGGTGCGGCCGGACCGCCCCTTCTTCCTCTACCTGGCCTTCGGCGCCACCCATGCGCCCCACCAAGCCCCCGAGGCCTACCGCCGTCGCTGGCGCGGCCGGTTCGACGAGGGCTACGAGGTGCTTCGCCGCCGTTGGTACGAGCGCCAGCTCGAGCTCGGCGTCGTCCCCGAGGGAACCGAGCTCGCCCCGAGGAACCCCGGCGTTCCCGCCTGGGACGAGCTGACCGACAGCCAGCGGGCGTTCTCCTGCCGCCTCCAGGAGGCCTTCGCCGCCCAGCTCGAGCACACCGACGAGCAGATCGGGCGCCTCGTCGCCTTCCTCGCTGCCGAGGACCTGCTCGACGGCACCCTCTTCCTCGTCGTCTCGGACAACGGCGCCAGCCAGGAGGGCGGGCCCTTCGGGGTGATGGACGAGTTCAGCTTCTTCAACGGCCGCCCAGAGGACGTCGACGAGCTCGCGGCTACGCGGCTCGACGACATCGGCGGGCCCCGGTCCCACTCGAACTATCCGTGGGGGTGGGCCCAGGCGGGCAACACCCCGCTCAAGTGGTACAAGCAGGACACCTACGGGGGCGGGGTGCGCGACCCGCTCATCGTCCACTGGCCGTCCGGCATCGACGCGGCGCAGGCTGGGACGTTCCGGGGCCAGTTCTGCCACGCCGTGGACGTCGCCGCCACCATCCTCGACGTGACGGGGGCGCCGGTGCCCGAGTCGTTCGGCGGGCACCCGCAGCTCCCCCTCCACGGTCGCTCGCTCGTGCCGACCTTCGCCGACCCGGCGGCCCCGCCGCCTCGCTCGGTGCAGTACTTCGAGCAGATGGGCCACCGGGGGATCTGGGCGGACGGGTGGAAGGCAACCACCTACCACCGCCCTGGCCAGCCCTACGACGCCGACGAGTGGGCGCTGTACCATCTCGACGCCGACTTCTCCGAGTGCCACGACCGCTCGGCCGACGCGCCGGCGAAGCTCGCCGAGCTCGTCGACCGGTGGTGGGCGGAGGCCGGCGCCATGGGCGTCCTGCCGCTCGACGACCGCTCGATCGAGCTCTTCGCCATGGCACCCCCGGTGGCCAGCCCGCATGCCCGGAGCGTCTACGAGTACCGACCGCCGATCTCCCACGTGCCGAGCGACGCGTCACCCGCCCTCGGCGGCCGCTCGTGGACGATCACCGCGGCGGTGGTGGCGGGCGACGCGTCGCCGACCGGTGTGCTCTACGCGCGTGGCAGCGCCAACGTGGGGCACTCGTTCTTCGTGGGAGAGGACGGGGTGCTGCACTTCGACTACAACGCCCTCGGCACCCACCACCGCGCCTCGGCGCCGGTCGACCTCGGGCCCGGGCGCCACCAGCTGACAGCCCGCTTCGACCGGTCGGGGCCCGGTGGCACGCTGACGATCGGGGCAGACGGCCGGGACCTCGCGTCGGTCGAGCTGCCTTCGGTCGTCCGGATGCTCGGCTCGACTGGGATGGACCTCGGACGCGACGCGCTCTCGACGGTGGTCGACGACTACGACGGGCCGAACCCCTTCACGGGCGCCCTCGAGCGCGTGGTGGTCGAGGTCCGCGGCCGACGTTCGGCCGCCGACGTCGAGGCGACCGCGCAGGCCGAGCTTGCCCGCGAGTGACGACGAGCGCTGTCCTTGGAGCCAGCCCTGCTTCTCTGGCCACAGTCCTGTCCCATCAGCGCGCACGGAGGTGAGCCCATGGCCGAAGAACTGATCCTCGACTCGCTGCAGCGGCGCATGCGTGCGCTGCACTCGCTCTATGCCGACGCCTTGGCGACGATGGACCTCGACCAGGTGAACCACTTCGAGCGTGAGGGCGTCGTCCCCATCGCCTTCAGCCTGTTCCACATCGCCAACATGGTCGACGCGTCGTTCTTCCTCATGACCGGGGAGCCGCCGCTGTGGGACGAGGCGTGGGAGGCCCGGGTGAAGCCGGCCATCGCCGACCACGGCAAGCACCGGACGGTCGAGGAGATGGTCCACCAGCGCATCGGTGACTACGAGGCCTTCGAGGAGTACCTCCACGCCGTCTTCGACCGCGTCGAGACGTGGCTCGCCGGGCTCGACCCGGCCGAGCTCACCCGGCTGGTGGTGCCACGGCCGTTCCCCCCGCAGATCGCCAGCACGTACAGCGCGCGGGTGGCGGGGGAGGAGGGCATCACCCTGCTGGACGCCGTCGAGTGCTGGGTCTACCAGCACGGGCTGCGCCACATGGGCGAGATCGAGCTGGCTCGCGGACTGGTGGGGCTCGGCGGCATGACCTCGTGACGGCCGGCCAGCGCCGGCTGCGCCTGTGGGACCGACAGCTCGACACGTACCCGAGCGCCCGGGCGCGCGCCGGGTTCCTCCTCGTCATCGTGGTCACGACGATCGTCCTCTACTACGAGGCCTACGTGGGCGGGTCGGTGGGGCCGGCCATCCTCGCCCATTACCAGATCAGCTTCCACTTCTACCTGGCCGTCATCGTGGTCTCGAACGTGATCGGCGCGCTGGCGTCCCTGCTGGCGGCGCGCGTCGACCGGTGGGGGCGGGCCAACCTGGTGGCGTGGGGCCTGCTCGTCGCCAGCGCGGCGACCTGCTTCGGGATCCCGTCGGCGACCAACGGCTACGAGTTCGGGTTCTTCGCGTCGGTGGTCGGCTTCGTCGAGGGCATGGTGCTCGTGGCGACGCCGGCGCTCGTGCGCGACTTCTCCCCCCAGGTCCGCCGGGGCGCGGCGATGGGGGTGTGGACGATGGGGCCGGTGATCGGCAGTCTCGTCGTCACCGAGGTGGCCTCGAACACCCTCGACCACCTGCACGCCTGGCAGGACCAGTACCACATCGCCGGGGCCACCGGGCTCGTGCTCTTCGTCGTCGTCTTCTTCACCCTGCGCGAGCTCTCCCCGGGGCTCCGCGACCAGCTGATGGTCTCGGCGCGCGAGCGAGCGCTCGTCGAGGCTCGGGCGCACGGGCTCGACCTCACCGAGAGCGTCCGGAACCCGTGGCGCCAGATGCTCCGCCTCGACGTCGTCCTGCCGTCGATCGGCATCAGCGCGTTCCTGCTCATCTACTACGCCGCCGTCGGGTTCTTCGTCGTCTACTTCAACTCCGTCTTCGGGTTCACCCAGGCGCGCGCGAACGGGCTCGGCAACTGGTTCTGGGCGGCGGACGCGACCGCCGTCGTCGTGGTCGGACTGCTGTCGGACCGGTTCGGGGTCCGCAAGCCGTTCATCCTGGCGGGGACGGTGCTCGGCATCGTCATGACATCGGTCTTCGCCACGCGGGCCACCGATCCCCTGACGACCTACACGACCTTCGTGGTGATCATCTCGGTCCTCTCGTTCGCCCGGGGCGCCGCCTACTCGCCGTGGATGACGGCGTTCTCCGAGACGCTCGAGGCACGCAACCCGGCGCTCGTCGCCACCGGGCTCGCCCTGTGGGGGTGGATCCTCCGGGGCATCGCCGCGCTCTCGTTCCTCGTCGCACCCTTCGTCGTGACGGCCGTCTCGCCGATCGCCAACTACGGGCCCACGCTGCAGGCGATCCAGGCCGCCTACCCGGAGCAGGTCCGTACCATCCACGAGGTCGGCCCGACCATCCTGGCCGGACTGCGGACCACGCCTCCGGCGCCGGGTGCCCTCGCCGAGGCCCTCGCCAAGGTCCGTGCCGTCGAGCACGTGAGCGAGCCGGTTGCCGTGGCCCGTCTGGTGGCGCTCAAGCACGTCCCCGAGCGGGACCTCGCCTACCTGCGTGCCCACGGCCCGGCGGTGCTCGCCGCCCGCACGACGGCCCCCGGGCAGTGGCAGGCGTGGTGGTGGGTGTGCGTCGCCGGGCAGGTGGTGTTCCTGCCCACGATCTTCCTCCTGCGGGGGAGGTGGCGGCCGTCTGCGGCACGCCGCGACGCCGCGGCGCGC
>JAJZJT010000106.1 GCA_021809995.1 Actinomycetes bacterium | reverse complement strand
TGCCGAGCTTCGACATCTGCGGCGACATCACCAGCCCGGGCGGCGCACCCGTCTACGGCCCGTGCCAGCCCTACACGCCCCCGCCGACGCCCGCCCAGCCCACGCTCCCGCCGGCCGTCGTGGTGCCAGCGACCGGACCTTCGACGGGCTCGACCGGACCCTCGACGGGCTCGACCGGACCCTCGACCGGCTCCACCGGACCCTCGACGGGCTCCACACGACCGGCCGTGACGATCACCACGCGGAACCTTCCTTCGGCGCAGCAGGGAAGCCGGTACGCAACGTCGTTCGCGGCGGCCGACGGCGGCCGTCCGCTCGCGTGGCACGTGGTGGCGGGGACGCTCCCGCCGGGACTCGCGCTGGTGCCATCGACCGGATCGGTGACGGGCGTGCCCACGACGGCTGGGACCTTCACCGTCAAGGTGACGGCCACCGATGGGTCCGGTTCCAACAACAGCGCGACCGTCACGATCGACGTGGCCCACCTCGTCGTCCCGGTGACGTCCCCGGTGGTCGGCATCGCTGCGACGCCCGGCGGCGGCGGCTACTGGCTGGCCGAGGCGAACGGCGCCGTGGTGCCCGAAGGCGACGCCGGCTTCTACGGCTCGATGGGCGGCCACCCGCTCAATGCGCCGATCGACCACATCGTGGCCACGCCCGACGGGCGCGGCTACTGGCTGGTCGCCTCCGACGGCGGCACGTTCTGCTTCGGCGACGCCGGCTTCTACGGCTCGATGGGCGGCCATCCGCTCAACGCTCCGGTCGTGGACCTGGCTCCGACGGCCGACGGGCACGGCTACTGGCTGGTCGGCTCCGACGGTGGGGTGTTCGCCTTCGGGGATGCCGGCTTCTACGGCTCGATGGGCGGCCATCCGCTGAACAAGCCGGTGGTCGGGATCGCTGCCGATGACGCGACCGGCGGCTACTGGCTGGTCGCCTCCGACGGCGGCATCTTCGCCTTCGACGCGCCGTTCGCCGGTTCGACGGGTGGGCTCCCGCTCGTCCGTCCGATCAACGGCATGGCCCCGACGCCCGGAGACGGCGGCTACTGGCTGGTGGCGTCCGACGGCGGCATCTTCGCCTTCGGTGACGCAGCGTTCCACGGCTCGATGGGTGGGCACCCGCTCAACGAACCGGTCGTCGGCATGGCCGCCGACCCTGCGACCGGCGGGTACTGGGAGGTCGCTTCGGACGGGGGCGTGTTCACCTTCGACGCGCCGTTCTACGGTGCCGGGTGAGGGACCACGCGGTGGCCGGCGGTCGTGAGCGGGCCGCTCCGGCCGAGACGGCGCGGGCTCACCAGGTGTCGACACACGGCCGCTCGGGCCGGTCGCGCTCGGGAGGGAGTGCCCGGAGCAGCTCGGTGACGTGGTGTCGGGTCTCCGCCGGGTCGATGACGTCGTCGAGCTCGAAGACGGACGCGACGTTGAGCGCCTTGCCGTGCTCGTAGGCCTTCGACACCAACAGGTCGAAGAGCGCCTGGCGTTCGGCGTCGTCCGTCGCCGCGTCGAGCTCGCGACGGAAGCCGAGCCGGACGGCTCCCTCGAGCCCCATCCCCCCGAGCTCGGCGGTGGGCCAGGCTACGGTCGATAGCGTGGCGTGGAAGCTGCCCGCTGCCATGGCCTGGGCGCCGAGGCCGTAGCCCTTGCGCAGCACCACGGTGATGACGGGGACGCGGAGCGAGCCGCCGACGACGAAGAGGCGCCCGAAGTGCCGGAGCTGCCCGCTCGCTTCGGCATCGGGCCCGACCATGAACCCGGGGGTGTCGCACAAGGAGAGGACGGGCAGCCCGTGCGCGTCGCACAGCTGGAGGAAACGCGCCGCCTTGTCGGCACCGTCGCGGTCGATGGCGCCGCCGAGGTGGACCGGATTGTTGGCGACCACACCGATCGGTCGGCCCTCGATCCTCGCGAGGGCCGTGACCATGCCAGGGGCGAAGTCGGCACGCAGCTCGAGGACCGAGCCCACGTCGGCGAGGCCGCCGACGACGGTGCGGACGTCGTAGGCACGGTTGCGCTGCTCGGGCACGGCCCCCCGCAGGGCCGCTTGGTCCGGTGCATCCCAGCGAGCGCATGCCCCCTGGAAGTACCCGAGGTACTGGCGGGCCAGTCGGACCGCCTCGGCGTCGTCGGCGGCGACGAGGTCCACAGCGCCGGCCGGGGCGAGGACGTCGACCGGTCCGACCTCGTCGGGATGGAACGTGCCAAGGCCGCCCCCCTCGATCATGGCCGGGCCGCCCATGCCGATCGAGGATCCCTCGGTGGCGATGACCACGTCGCAGCACGCCAGCAGGGCGGCGTTGCCGGCGAAGCAACGCCCTGAGGCGATGCCCACGAGGGGGACGTGCCCGCTGAGGCGGCCGAAGAGGGCGAAGGCCATGCAGTCGAGCCCGGTGACCACGGCGTTGTCCGTGTCCCCCGGTCGACCGCCGCCACCCTCGGCGAAGAGGACGACCGGGAGGCGGAGCCGGTCGACCAGGTCGAAAAGGCGATCCTGCTTCCGGTGCCCTTGCTGGCCCTGGGTGCCGGCCAACACCGTGTAGTCGTAGGACACGACGGCGCAGCGGGCGCGCTCGTCGGGGAACTCGCCGCCGTTGACCCGGCCGATGCCGGCGAGGACGCCGTCGGCAGGGGTGCGGGCGACGAGCTCCTCGACCGGCCGACGCGCCCGCTGGGCGGCGATGGCGAGCCCGCCGTACTCGGTGAAGCTTCCCTCGTCGCACAGCCAGGCCACGAGCTCGCGTGCCGTCGCCCGGCCGCGCTCGTGGCGCCGGGCGAGCGCGTCGGGCCGGGCGTCGTCGAGCAGGAGGCGACGCCGGGCGAGGACCTCGACGAGCTCCGGGCGCACGGCGGGCACACCGCTCGCTGCACCCTGTGGTCGCGCGGCTGCGCCGGAGGACGGCGCAGCCGAGCTCGCCGTCGCCAGCGCGTCGCCCGGGTCCACCACGACGAGCGGGTCTCCCGCCTGGACGACGGCCGAGGTCCCGACGGCGAGCCGGCGCACGACGCCAGAGACCGGGGAGCTGACGACGTGCTCCATCTTCATCGACTCGACGACGGCGAGGACCTGCCCGGCGTCGACGACATCGCCCGGGCGGACCGGGACGTCGACCACGGTCCCCTGCAGCGGGGCCCGGACCGTCGTCGGGGCATGGGCGTCACCGGCAGGCGTCGGGTCGCCGGCGGACGGTGGTCCGGCCGCGGCGGACGCCGTCATCGGCCCGGGTGCGGGCTCCGGGACGGGCAGGGACGCAGCGTCGGTGTCGGCACGCCGCGACCCTACCGGGTCGGTGCAGGTGGTACCGCCGGCGGGACCCGCGACGAGTCGCCGTTCGGGCCGATCGCGTCAGGACGGGTCGTCCAGACGCTCCTCGAGGTCGTCGCGGTGCTGGCGGTAGTAGGTGACGTCCTCGAGGATCTTCTTGCGCTCCGCGTCGATGCGGTCACGCTCCTGCTCGAGCGTCCGGAGCTGGATGCCGAGCTGCCGCAGCGACCGGGCCAGGCCGGCAATCCGCTCGTCGAGGTCGGCGTTCAGCTCGCGGAGCTCCGCCAGCCGCTCGGACAGCTCGCGCTCCTCCTCGCGTAGGCGCTTGGCCTCTGCCCTGGGATCGAGCTCGCCGCCTCCCCCGTCGCCTCGCTTGCCGATCATGCGGTGTCCGCTCGCCTCCTTCACCGTTGTGCCCTCGCACCCAGCGCTGCATGTCGGCGGGAAGCTCGCCGCCGCGCCCTCCAGCCAAGCATGGACGCTCGCGCGACGACGCGTCCGACGTCGATTGTTGTGGTCGCGTTGCGTTAGGGACATCCACGACGTCGCAACCGTCACCCGGGGGCCGCGCGCCGGCCGGCACTCCGTGGGTTGTTGTGGACGCTCAGCGCGCGGAGGCGACGATCACCGCCTGTTCGTCCCTCGGCGGGCGTCGGCCGAGGGTTGCCCGGTCGCTCAGTGGCTCGGCGGCTTGGTGGCGATGACCTGGACGACGGCCCCGACGCCGGTGTGGCCGGTCCCTTCGAGCACGGGGCGCTCGAGCTCCTCGGCGTGGACGAGGTCGAGGCCGGATAGCTCCTCGCGCAGGGTGACGAGCGTCATCGTGAGCTCGGGGACCGGCGGCCCGCCCGTCCCCCGGCCGATCTGAGCCGGCGTGTACGCCTCGAGGAGCAGGGCGCCGCCGGGACGCAGTGCGACCGGCAGCTGCGCGTGGACGCGGCGGCGGACAACCGGTGGGACGTGGGCGAAGCTGGAGACGACGAGGTCCCAGCGATCGGTGCCGAGGTCGAAGCTCGCCAGGTCGCCGACGCGGGCGTCGACCTCAACCCCCCGTTCGGCGGCGAGACGGCGGGTCTTCGCCACGCCGGCGTGCGTCAGGTCGATGCTCGCCACCTCGTAGCCTGCCTCGGCGAGGTGCACGGCGTTGCGCCCCTCGCCCTCGGCGAGGCAGAGGGCCCGTCCACGGGGCAGGCGTGCCAGGCTGGCCGCCAGGAAGGCGTTGGGCTCGGTGCCGTAGACGTACTCGTCAGCGGCAAAGCGCTGCTCCCACAGCTCGCGCGGTGTCAGCGGCACCGTCACCGGCGGCGCCACCACGAGCGCCGCGACGCGGCGCGCTCGGCGCGACACTGGCAGCGTTCGTCGGGAGGGACATGGCCGAGCACCTGCTCGACGTGGAGCCCGCACCCAACCCACGAGGGCCGCTTGCAGGACGGACAGGTCACGGCGGTGCACATACCCCAGAGGGTATCAAAGGGACAGCGGCCTACAGCGGCGCGGGTGTGGCTCGAGCGGGCCCGTCGAGGCGCGGCAGGTGGCCGCTACCCTCGGTGCCGGACCGGACCCCCCGGTGCGCCAGGCGCGCCAGGGCCCGGCAGCGGGAGCGAACGGAGGCAGGAGGCCCACATGAGCGACGTGCAGGACTGGAACGCCCGGATCATCGATGAGTTCAGGACGAACGAGGGGAGGGTCGGCGGGCAGTTCGAGGGCGCTCCCCTGCTGCTCCTCCACACGACCGGTGCCCGCAGCGGCGCCGAGCGAACGAATCCGATGCTGTACCTCGACCTCGACGGGCACCGGTACGTGTTCGCCTCGAAGGCTGGTGCCGACACCGACCCCGACTGGTACCGCAACCTCGTCGCTCACCCTGACGTCACCGTCGAGGTCGGCACCGAGTCGTACGCGGCCCGAGCGGTCGAGGTGGTGGGCGCAGAGCGTGACCGGATCTATGCCGAGCAGGCCCGCCGGTTCCCCGGCTTCGCCGAGTACGCGGCGAAGACGAGCCGGGTGATCCCGGTCGTGGACCTCCAGCGTCGCGACTAGGCAGCGGGCACGTCGGCCGTGTCCACGGGCCCGCTGGTCGCTGTCGACGACCCGGCGGACCCGCGCCTCGCCGACTATCGCGCCCTGAACGACGCCGAGCTTCGCAGGCGACGGGGTGCCGACGACGGCGTGGTGGTGGTGGAGGGACGCGTCGCCGTCGGACAGCTCCTCACCTCGTCCTTCGAAGTGCGCTCGTTGCTCGTCGACGACCACCAGGCGGACAGCTGCGCGGAGCTGGTGGCGGCCGTGCGCGCCCGAGGGGCTCCCGTCTACGTGGGGTGCCGACCGGTCGTCGCTGCCACGGTCGGCTTCTCGCTCCATCGCGGCGTCGTGGCGATCGCCCGTCGGCCGCCGGCGGTCGACGCTCACGAGCTCGTGCGACGGGTGGTAGGGCTGCAGTCCGTCAGTGGTGGCCGGCCCATGGTGGCGGTCCTCGAGGGCGTGAACGACCACGAGAACCTCGGTGCGCTGTTCCGCAACGCGGCCGCCTTCGGGGCCGGTGCCGTGCTCCTCTCCCCCACCTGCGCCGACCCGCTCTACCGCCGTTGCGTCCGGGTGTCGGTGGGCCATGTGCTCCATGTCCCCTTCGCCCGCCTCGCTCCGTGGCCGGGCTCGCTCGTCGAGCTGCGGGCGGCCGGTTTCATGCTCGTCGCCCTTGCCCCAGCGGCCTCGGCGGAGGCGAGTTCACACCGGCCCGTCGCCGTCGGCGAGCTGGCCGCCCGTCTCGCCGGGTCCCGGCGAGACGGCACCGGCATCGCTCTGCTCCTCGGTGCGGAGGGACCTGGGCTCTCCGCCGCCGCACTGGCCGCCGTCGACGAAGTCGTGGCCATCCCCATGGCGCCGGGCGTCGACTCGCTCAACGTGGCCACAGCGGCCGCCGTGGCCTTCCACCGGTTCGGCGGCGGGTGACGCCCGAAAGGGCGGTCGCTGCCAGATCGCGTCGACCGCGGTACCTGGCGGCATGTTCGCGGTGGGCCGTCCGTCCTCCCGGTACCGGGCGTCTGCGGGGTTGCCACGACGGTGACGTCGGTAGGGCACGGGACGCCACCGGGGGCTCGTCCTCGGACTGGTCGGAGCCGACGAGGTCTGCATCCTTGCGAACGACGACCCGCCCGTCGCGGCCGAGGACCACCTGGTGATCGTCCGGGCGGTTGCTCGCGACGTCGGCAGGCGATCGGCGGTCACGAGCTGCCTACTGGTTCCCGCCGTCTGTCGGATTGGCGTCACGCCGTCACGCCGTCACGCCGGTACGTTGGTCATGCGCCCGCCGGTCGCAGTGGAGCGGGCGTCGACACGAGCGCAGCGTGGGAGGTCCGTTCCATGGCACACGGCCCCGAGGCCAGAGACGGCCCCACCACCGCACCCGGAGCGGAGGCCACCGGGACCGCGGACGACAGCGCAGCAGGGGACCAGACCCCTCGGGGCGACGGCCTGGGCCGTCGGCTCCGCGAGCTGCGCCAGCAGGCAGCCGTGGGTGCGGCCGCAGGGGCCCGTACCGCGACGAAGCTGGGCAAGGCCGCCGAGGCGCTGCACCTCGAGGTGGCCGACACCGGCCTCCACGGCCAGCGCCATCTGGTCGGGCACGTGCTCGGCATGCACCTCGACCTGCGGGCCGGCGGGCTGCACGGCCCTCGCCAGGCTCCGGCGGTCGTCTACCTCTTCGCGGACGCCCTCGCGGTACGGCCGAGCGATGACGCACCGATGTCGACGGTGCCGCTCCTCGGGCTCCACATGGTGTTCCCGCCGTTGGCGGTGACGCGCTGGCTGTACAAGACCGGTCGGATCGAGCATGCCAACCTCGACCTGGTGGAGGTCGCGGGCGCCTTCGAGGCCGCGCTCCCCTCCTGGACGGTCGACGACTTCGCCGGGGCGGACCCCAAGCTCGAGGTGCACCGTTGTGACTCGCTCGACGCGCCCGTCCACGTCCACGAGCGCGTGGGGTTCGCACATGTGTGGGTGCCGCTCCCCGGACGGACGTCGTTGCACCTCCAGAGCACGCTGCCGTCGACGCCGGAGGCGTTCGCCAAGCTGTGGACGCTCTTCGGCAAGGTGGCGTGGCCCAAGGGGGTCGTCATGGAGGCCCCGCACGACGCGGGCGAAAGCCCGCCGGAACCACGGTGAGCGCCCGCCACCAGGCTGTCGAGGCCGCTCCACGGACCAGACGCAAACCGTTGCAGCAGCGTCACGGGACGCGCCACCACGCGTGCGCCCCGATGTGGTAGCCGTCGAGCATGCAGCACGGCCGTCATGCTCGGGTCCGGTCCCGGCGTGCCCTGCTCGCCACCGCCGTGGTGGCGGTCGTGGTCTCCGGCATCGCCGTCGGCGTCGCCCGGCCGTGGGCGTCACCGACGGCGCGGGCGACGCCGACCCATTCGGGGCGGCATGCCGCACCAGTGGCAGCACGGGGCACCCCGGTCCCGGCCGGCGCGTCTCACCCGGGGATCGACGGTCCGGGGACGTACCTCGGTCGCGACGGCGTCGAAGCCAGCTGGGTGGTCGCCCAGAACCGACTGCCCGGCACGACGGCGTGGCGGATCACTGGCACCGCGCCTCCGGGCGCCGTCATCGAGGGCTTCGCCGACCGAACGGCGGCCCGCGCTGGCCAGACGGTGACGCTCTACGTGTCGACGACGGCCCCCACGTACCGAGTCCAGGCGTTCCGGATCGGCTACTACCAGGGCACCGGGGCCCGCCTCGTGTGGACATCGCGGACGCTCGCGGGCGTCGACCAGCCACCGTGCCCGGTGACCCCCGGGGTGAACATGGTGGCGTGCGACAACTGGTCTGCGTCGCTCCACGTGACGATCACGACCGCCTGGGTGCAAGGTGACTACCTGTTCAAGCTCGAGGGCAGCCAGGGCCAGCAGCAGTACGTGCCCCTGACCGTGTGGGACCCCCAGGCCCAGGGCGCGTACCTCGTGAAGAACGACGTCCTCACCTGGCAGGCATGGAACCCGTTCGGCGGGTACGACTACTACGTCGGACAGGGCAGCTGCCCTCCGGTCCACTATCCGTTGTGCTCGCGGGCCCGGGTGGTGTCCTTCGACCGTCCCTACGGCTACGGGCAGGGTGCCGGTGACTTCCTCGGCAACGAGTACCCGCTGGTGCGGTGGATGGAGAAGCACGGCCTCGACGTCTCCTACGCCACCGACGTGGTCGTCACCGAGCACCCGTCCTTCCTCCTGCAGCAGAAGACGGTGCTGTCGCTTGGGCACGACGAGTGCTGGGACCTGCGTGAGCGGGACGCCATCGTCGCCGCACGTCGCGCCGGTGTCAACGTGGTCTTCTTCGCCGCCAGCGCCATTCTCCGCCACGTGCGCCTCGAGCCCTCGCCCCTCGGTCCCGACCGCCAGGAGGTCGACTACCGCAACCCGGCCAAGGACCCTCTCGACGGGCACGGCAACCCGCTCGAGGTGACGGGGAACACGTGGGCGTCGCCACCCGCTAGCTGGCCCGAGAGCCCGTTCGTGGGCGAGTCCTACGGTGGCTTCCTCGAACCGGGCTCCTCCCCCGCTCCGCTCGTGGTCGCCGACGCCGTTCCCTGGCTGTTCGGCGGCACCGGCCTGCACGACGGATCCCAAGTGCCCGGTGTCCTCGTCAACGACTTCGACGAGCTCGGGCCGGTGGGCACGTTCCCCACCGACGTGCAGGTGCTCGCCCACTCGCCCATCCCGGTCGGCGAAGTGCAGACCGACCTGCCTACGACGGGCGGCAGCGCCTTCTCGGACCTCACCTACTACACCGATCCGACCAGCGAGGCGGGAGTCTTCGACAGCGGCACCAACAACTGGATCCCTTCCCTGGCCGCCTGTCCTCCAAGTGGCACCGGCTGCCCTGCCGGTACGCTGCGGCGGATCACCGGGGACCTCTTCCACCTCTTCGGCCAGGGTCCGGCCGGTCGCCTCGAGCCCTCTCAGCCGAACTGGCGGCAATTCGCCGTCGGATGAGCGGGCCTTGCCCGGGCCGGTGGTCGCAGAGGGTGCGCTGGTCGCATCGGCCCGTGGGCCGTTCGCCGTCAGTGGGTGCGCCGTCAGTGGGTGCGCCGTCAGTGGGTGCGCCGTCAGTGGGTGCGCCGTCAGTGGGTGGACGATCCGCGGCGGCAGGGGCGTTGACGGGGTGACTGGTGGAGCATCAGGGGACGCGTTCCGGCGGCGCTGTTTGCGCGGGCGGCTGGGATGGCGATGCCGGATGCCAGCGGTGAGGATGTACCGTCCCTGAA
>JAJZJT010000105.1 GCA_021809995.1 Actinomycetes bacterium | reverse complement strand
TGCTCGGGAGTGGCGGGAGTGGTCATGCGAGGTAGAGGCCGACGGCGAAGAGCCCGACCCACACGGCCCCGTAGAGCTGGAGGCGGTGGTCGTGGATGGCGAGGTCCTCGGGGGCGGCGCCCTCGCCGGCGTCCAACAGGCGGACGACGTGGAGGAGGGCGATGACGAAGGGGACGATGGTCAGCTGGAACCAGACCGGGTCGTGGCCCGGGTGGACCTGGGAGGCCCGCTCGAACGCCCACAGGCAGTAGGCGGTGACCGTGACGGCCGCCGACAGCGTACGGACGGTGGTGAGGAACGACGACGAGTAGCTCGCCAGCGTCTGGCGCACATCGCCGTGGTCGGTCTTCGCCGTCGTGAGCAGGTGCTTCTCCCCGGAGCGCTTGCCTGTCACGATCAGCAGGGACCCGAACGAGGCGACGATCAGGAACCAGTTCGACAGGGGCACCTTGGCGGCGACGCCTCCGGCTACCGCCCGGAGCACGAACCCCGAGCTGACGGCCACGAGGTCGAGGACGGGTTCGTGCTTGACGCCCAGGGAGTAGGCGACGTTGACGACGCCGTAGAGGGCCATCACGAGGGCCAGTCGCCACCCGGCGACGGGCCAGGCGAGCAGTGCCCCGGCCACCAGCAGAGCGCTCCCGAGCCCGGCAGCCAGCGGGACCGGGACGACCCCGGAGGCCACCGGCCGGTTCCGCTTGCGCGGGTGACGTCGGTCGGCCTCGGCGTCGAGGGCGTCGTTCAGGAAGTAGCTGCCCGACGCGCTGACGCAGAAGATGGCGAACTCGGCCACGGTGCGCCCGAGCACGGGGCCGTGGAGCAGGACCCCGGCGACCCCCGGGGCGACGAAGACCAGCAGGTTCTTCAGCCACTGGTGGGGACGGGCCACTTTCACCAGGCCCGCCGCCAGGGTCTGGCGCGCCGGGGACCCGGCGACCTCGGCGAGACCCTCGGGGTCGGTGGGGGTGGTCAGGGTGTTCTCCGCGTCGAGCGTCATGGGTGGGTCCGGGGTCCGACGGTAGCATGGCGTCGTCTCGGCCCGGCTCCTCTCGGGGTCGCCGAGGTCAGCCTCGACATCCGGCCCGGACGGGCGGTGGACCGGGTGACCGGCCGGGCGGTGACCGGCCGGGTGGCGTCTCGGGCTGGCGCCCGGAGTGGGGGCCGCGCTTAGTATCTGGCTCCGTGAGACGCCCGTACCGAGTCGTCGTGGCCAAGCCAGGCCTCGACGGTCACGACCGCGGTGCCAAGGTGATCGCCCTCGCCCTACGGGACGCCGGCTTCGAAGCCATCTACACGGGGCTCCACCAGACCCCCGAGCAGGTTGTCCGCACCGTGGTCGACGAGGACGCCGACGCCGTCGGGCTGTCGCTCCTCTCGGGTGCCCACCTGACGCTCGTCCCCCGGGTCGTCGAGGGGCTGCGCGACGCCGGGCGTGACGACGTGCTCGTGCTCGTGGGTGGCATCATCCCTGAAGCAGACATCCCGGTGCTGAAGGAGCACGGGGTCGCTGCGGTCTTCACCCCGGGGACGCCGCTACCCGCCATCGGGGAGTGGCTCGAAGACGCGCTCGACGCCCGGGAGGAAGGGGCGGACGCGACGCACTGACGAGCGGGCCGGCACCGGCCCGCGACCTGGTGCGGGCGGCGGGCCTGCGTGGCGGGGAGACGGACGGGGTGGCGCGGGAGCCGGAGGTGGACTCCGAGCGCGCTCCGGCGGTGATCGACGAGGAGACGAGGAGAGGAACGCAACGTGGACCTGTTCGAGTACCAGGGCAAGCAGTACTTCGCCCGCTTCGGCATCCCGATCTCGCCCGGGGGGGTGGCCGACACCGTCGACGAGGCGGTGGCCCAGGCCGACGCCGCCGGGTACCCCGTCGTGGTCAAGGCCCAGGTGAAGGTAGGCGGCCGCGGCAAGGCCGGTGGTGTCAAGCTCGCCGCCGACGCCGACGAGGTCCGCACGCACGCCGGCAACATCCTCGGCCTCGACATCAAGGGGCACGTGGTGAAGCGGCTGTGGATCGAGCACGCCTCGGACATCGCTCGCGAGTACTACGCGAGCTTCACGCTCGATCGCAGCGCCAAGTGCCACCTCGGCATGCTCTCCGCCGAGGGCGGCGTCGAGATCGAGGAGGTGGCGGCGACCAACCCCGACGCCATCGCCACGCTGCGGATCGATCCGGTCGACGGCCTCGGCCTCGACGGGGCCCGCGCCTGGGTAGCCCGGGCCGGGCTCGACGAAGAGGCCCGCGAGCAGGCCGCCGAGCTCCTGGTCAAGCTGTACACGTGCTACACCGAGGGCGACTGCGACCTCGCCGAGATCAACCCGCTGATCCTCACTCCCGACGGCCGGGTCCACGCCCTCGATGCCAAGGTCACCCTCGACGCCAACGCCACCTTCCGGCACCCCGAGTGGGAGGAGTTCGAAGGCAGCGACGTGGAGGACGAGCGCGAGGCGCGGGCCAAGGCCCGCGGGCTCAACTACATCGGCCTCGACGGCACGGTCGGCATCATCGCCAACGGAGCCGGGCTGGCCATGAGCACCCTCGACGTCGTCAACCAGGTCGGGGGCACGGCGGCGAACTTCCTCGACATCGGAGGGGGCGCCAACGCCGACGTGATGGCGGCCGCCCTCGAGGTCATCAACTCCGACCCGAAGGTCCAGGCGATCTTCGTCAACATCTTCGGCGGGATCACCCGGGTCGACGAAGTGGCCAAAGGCGTGCTCGAGGCCCTTTCCCGCGTCGACATCGGGTCGCCGATCGTGCTCCGCCTGGACGGCACGAACGCCGAGGCCGGCCGGGCGATCCTGGCCGAGCACCTCTCGGACCGCTTGGTCGCCGAGCCGACCATGCTCGATGCCGCACGCCGTGTGGTCGCACTTGCAGGAGGCCAGTCATGAGCATCTTCGTCGACGAGACCACCAAGGTCGTCATCCAGGGCGTGAGCCCGACCAGCCAGGGCCTCTACCACGGCCTGCGCAACCGCGCCTACGGCACGAAGGTCGTGGCTGGGACCAACCCCAAGCGAGGCGGCGAGGAGGTCGAGGGCATCCCCGTCTTCGCCACGGTCGCCGAGGCGGTGGAGGCGACGGGCGCCAACGCGTCCTTCATCTCGGTCCCGCCGCCGTTTGCCGCCGACGCCGTCCTCGAGGCGGCGGCCGCCGGGATCCCCTTCGTCGTGTGCATCACCGAGGGCATCCCTGCCCAGGACGAAGCCCGCGCGTACAACCGGCTGGTGCGCGACTTCCCCGGCACGCGGCTGCTCGGGCCCAACTGCCCCGGCATCATCTCGCCGGGCAAGTGCAACATCGGGATCACCTCGGGCGACATCGCCCTGCCCGGTGGTCCGGTGGGCATCGTCAGCCGGTCGGGGACCCTGACCTACCAGGCGCTCCACGAGCTCTCGCAGCAGGGCGTGGGCCAGACGACCTGCGTGGGGATCGGGGGAGACCCGGTGCCGGGGACGAGCTTCATCGACTGCCTGCGCGCGTTCGAGGACGATCCCGACACGCGGGCCGTGATGATGATCGGCGAGATCGGAGGCTCGGCGGAGGAGGAGGCGGCCGAGTTCATCGCCTCGTCGATGACCAAGCCGGTCGTCTCGTACATCGCCGGGGTGACCGCGCCTCCGGGCCGCAAGATGGGCCACGCCGGCGCCATCATCTCCGGCTCGAAGGGCACGGCCCAGGCGAAGATGCAGGCGCTTGCCGAGGCCGGCGTCACCGTGGCCCAGAACCCGACCGAGGCCGGCGAGGCCATGGTGGACGTCGTCCGGAAGCTCGACTGAGCACTCCCGTGGCGTCGGCCGGCGTCCCGTCGGCCGACGCCCTCGCCGGCCACCCGCTCGCTGCGGTCGTCTTCGACCTCGACGGGGTCCTCGTCGACTCGGAGCCGTTCTGGCGCCAGGCGGAGATCGAGGTGTTCGCCGAGGTGGGCGTGGTCCTCACCGAGGCCGACGCCCGCCAGACGATGGGGCTCCGCATCGACGACGCCGTGCGCCACTGGTTCGAGCGCCGACCATGGTCGGGCCCGGGGCCCGGCGAGGTCGAGCGGGCCGTCACGGCCCGCGTCGCCGAGCTCGTCGGCGCGTCGGGCGAGCCGATGCCAGGGGCCGTCGGGGCGCTGCGGCGCTGCGGCGACCTCGGCCTGCCGGTCGCCGTGTGCTCGGGCTCGTACGCCGTCGTGATCGAGGCGGCCCTCGACCGCTTGGGCGTCGCTGGGCTGGTGGACGTGTGGCACTCGGCCGAGTGGGAGCCCCTCGGCAAGCCGCACCCGGGCGCGTACCTCACCACGGCGGCGAAGCTCGGTGTCGACCCCACCGCGTGCCTGGCCGTGGAGGACTCGTTCAACGGCGCCATCGCCGCCAAGGCAGCTCGCATGCGGGTCGTGGTGGTGCCCGAGCCGACGACGGCCTCGTCACCGCGCTGGGGCTTCTGCGACGCCAGGATCGCCTCCTTGGACGAGCTGGACGCCGACCTGCTGCGCCACCTCGGCGCGCCCTGACCGGGAGGGCCCATGGCGGGGCTCCAGGCCCGACGCGGTGCCGGACCGGCGTTTCGGCCCTGCGCCGGTCTCGTCGGCGCGATGACCGGACCCGAGCGGCCTCATCCGCGGCGCAACGCCGCTCCCCGGACGGCTTCCTGCTGTCGAACGCTGGGCACGACGAGGAGCACGGATCAGCTTGCCGCCGTCGCCATGGCAGCAAGCAGCTCGTCGGCGAGCAGTTCCTCGTGGACGATGCGGCCGTCGGTGCGGAAGGCGTCAGCCAGCTCGGGGTCCCACGGGGTGTCGACGCACTCGCGCGTGTCGACGTCGAGCTCGAGGCCGGCTGCCTCGGCGCGTGCCAACGCGGCGGCATAGTCGGCAGCGGTGATCCGCCACGGCCGAACACCGGCAGTATGCATGCGGGCACAGATGGCGAGGCCGGGAGCGTCGAAGTCGCCGTGGTAGCGCAGGTCGGCGCCGCCCCGGCGGAGCTGGGAGACGAGCTCGGTGACCGCGGTGGACGGGTTGCCGTTCCCTGCGATCACGCACACGGCGAGCAGCCGCTCCACCGCCGCCTCGACGAGCCTTGGGTTCTCGACGACGAAGACCGGTGCGGCTGTCGGTACGGTCAGCGGGTGGCGCCGGAGGGCGAGCAGGGAGACGTGCACCGGCAGGCCGCCTTCCGTGGCGGCCTGCACTTGGCGGTCGAGCGGGGACGAGCCCACGGTCGGGAGACGCCAGGTGAGCGCCGGGGCCGAGACGCGGTCTGGCACGATGCCCGCGGCCTCCCACAGCTCGCGTCCGTCGAGAGGTCCCACGACCTGGCGCAGCGCGAGGACGATCAGGGCGGCCCGTCGTGTGCCGGCGTCGAGGGCGTGAGCCGACCCGTACAGCCGGGCCGCAAGCTCGGTGCGGCCGGCGTCACCGGCTGGCACGTGATCGAGCAGCCGGCGGACGTCGCCGACGAGCCCGACGACAGCTGGCGCGTCGAGGTCGCCGACGAGACCGCGGCGTCGCACCTCCTCGGCCCAGTCGGTGGCCCAGACCTCCGGCCACACGCCGACGCACTGGGCCAGTGCGGCGTGGGCATCGGTCCGCCGGGCCGCGCGCTCGCGACGGCGGATCGCCTCGGCTCCCGGCGGGTGCCCGAGCCGTGTCAGGGCGTCGTCGAGGTCGGCGCCGAAAGCGCGGCGCACGAGCGCGGCCTCCAGCTCGTCCAGCCGCACACGGACGGCTGGTGGACGCCCGAGCAGTGACGTCAGCGCGAGCATCCCGGCCTGGTCGAGCGCCGGCCGGGCGACGGTGGCGCGCACGGTGCTCCCGCCACGGTCCAGGCGTCGGCGCGCCGCCACCCAGAGCGCGCTCATGCTCGGTCCGAGCAACGACGCCGGCACAGCGCGCGCGCGGTTCACAGCAAGGTGCCCTGGGAGGGTTGGGAACGCCCGCCGGCGCTGCCGGTGTCGTCGGCCACCACCTCCTCGACGCCGTAGCGCCACGCGGCTGGCAGGACGACGACCGTGTCGCCCTCGGTGGTCACGAGCCGGTGGTCCTCCAACAGGTCGAGCACCGCGTCGGTCAACCGTACCGGGTCCTCGGCGAGCTGCGACCAGTACTTCCGGTGTCCGTTGGCGAGCTCGGCCACGATCGTCTCGACGGCGTCGCGGCCGAGCGTGACGCCTGCGACGCCCTCGGACGCTGGCTTCCGATGGGCAATCGCCTGCGTGAGCAGCAGCAGGGCTGCATGCCCGACAGTGCCCGTTCGAGGGAACCCGTTGTCGCCCAGGCGGCCGTCCTCGTCGATGACGGCGAGACCTTCGGCCCGTGCCTCGATCGTCAAGTCGAACATCTCGGAGAAGATCGCCTCTTCCTCGGCCAGACGGCGCCGTAGCTCGGACCACTCGGCGCCGTCGAGGTCGCTGCGGTACAGCGCCGGATCCTCCAGAAGCCGGCAACGCATCCAGGCGCGCGACGTCGCCACGCGCGCCTCGCTGCGGTCGACCAGCTCGGCCGCGGACTCGGCCATGGCCAGTGCCGGCAGGGGCAGCAGGGCGACGCGGTCGGGGCGGATGCGCAGTACGGCATCGGCATCCTCGTCGGTGGCGTAGCGGTCGATCCGGTCGTGCAGCTCCTCGACGAGGCCATGGTCCACCATCCACTTCAGCGCGACCACGATGGCGCGCCGATCGGCAGCCTCGTGGGCCAGTGCGACCTGGGCGTCGGTCGCCGCGGAGCGGACCTCATGGATCAGGTCCCGCAGGCTGATGACGTTCGGTCCCGCCGCCACGGCGGCGAGCGCCAGGGCGACCAGGGTGTACTCCCGCTGAGCGAGCGGCCGCGAGGCACTGCCGGACGTCGTCAGCGGTCGCCGGAGCGGCACCCAGGTGTTCTTGAAGAGCCGGGCCGTGTCGGCGGTGACCTGCAATCGGTATCCGAAGCGCTGGGTGAACCAGCGGTCGAGAGCGTGCTCGTGGCGGCGGATGAGGGCGAACGCGTCGGGATCGCGTTCGGCCAGGACGAGCGGCCGGGCGACCAAGTGCCGACAGGCCGCACGCACCTCGGCGAGCTGGTGGGTCGACGTGTCGGTCATGCCGGGATCACGACTGGGCCACCCGGTGCACGCTCACGACGAGGTCGTACAGCACGAGGCGTCCCTCGGGGCACTCGACGACGGTGCTGCGACCCGGGGCCCGGGCGAGGTGGCAGCGCAGGATGCCGTTCCTCGCCGATGCTGACGCGGTGGCGCCGACCAGATCGAGGGCGGTCGCCTGCCCGACCAGATCGCGCAAGGTGACAAAGGCGGGCATCGTCAACCAAGGGCGCTCCTCGGGTGTCGTAGCGGCCCACGCCAGGATCTCCTCGGCTATCCGCCCCGAGTCGGCCCGCTCGCGCTCCCGACGTCGACGCAGTAGCTCGCGCTCGGCCGAACGGTCCCGGATCGGGCTGGCCCGACCACGCTGGGTCGTGTCGCCGCGCTGGCGCATGGACACCGGCACCCGAGCCCGGGGTGCGTCCGCCCACGACCTCGTGGTGGCCACCGGGTCGTCGCCGTCGGTGGCGAGCATGCCAAGATGGCGCCAGCTCCCCAGGCCGAACGCAGCAGTGGCGAGCTGGTGGGCCTCGGCGGCGGACCCGGCCCGGTCGAAGTAGCCGGCCAGGCGGACGAGGTCGGCACGCCGCGAGGTCGCGCCGAGCCCGACGCGCGACAGACGGGTGAGGTTCGCCGTAAGGGTGCGCACGGCAGCCAGCGCTTGCCGGGTGAGCTGGTCGAGGCGGGCCGGGCGCCCAGGGGCGGCCACGAACCACATTGCCAGGTGCTCCCAGTCCTCGGCGCGGGTGCCGGGTTGCTGTCGCACGGCTACCCGGTCGGCGAGCCCGGCCGCATCGACTCGAGACGCAAGCCCGGTGCGCATGATGTCCACTATCGGGTCGACGACGGGCAGGACGCGCTCGAGCAGGCGGCCGATCGGCCTGGCCGTGCGTTCGATCTCGGTGAGCTGCTCTCCCACGTAGTCGACGAGCACGCCGGCGAGGAACTGCACCTCGTCGGCGTCGAGGTCGTAGCGGCTCTGCCACTGGTTGAGCTCGGCGAAGAACTGGGTCAGCTCCGTGGTGAAGCGCTCGTGCACGTCGAAGGCGGTGCGGGCGGCGTCGACCAGGCGCTCCGGCGGCCGGACGAAACCGCTCCCGGCGTCGTCGGCGACCGTCGCCAGTGCCCGCAGGAGCTCACGGAGCCGCCCTGCCTGCACGTCTCCGATCTCGGCGGCCCCGGCGAGCAGCCGCTCGACGGCCTCGTAGACCTCCTGGCCCGGTCGGGTGATGAGGTAGCGGTTGCGCCGCCGGTAGTAGTCGTCGAGGCTCGTCGGGTTGCCGACCGAGGACGAAACCGTGAGGTTCCCCCACTGGCGCAGCCGTTCGAGGCGGTCGGGCACGACCGCAGGGTCCACACCAGCGCCAGCGACAGCGGTGGCGATCTCCTCCGGGGTGAACTCGGCGAAGAACGTGCCGGCGAACACGGCAAGGATCGCGCGGTACTCGCGCCACTCGTCGCCGCCCAGATAGCGGAACAGCGCCCGTGCCGTGGCGGCGACCTCCTCGTCGACGTGGGCACCTGGGTCCGGGCTCATCGCGGAGCCAGCCGTTCGAGCGTGCGGCCGTCCCAGTGGTAGTGCTCCAGCAGGATCACCCCGGCGGCGGCGTCGCGGACCACCTCGACGATCGCGAGCTCGGGAACGGAGGCGTGGGTGCCCCAGAGGCGCTCACTCGTGGCGATGACGTCGAGGTCGAGGTCCACGAGCAAGCCGAACAGCTTGGCGTGGTTGTCCTCGGAGACCTTGGCGAACGCGTCGTCGAGGAGCACGAAACGCGGGATGCCGAGGGGTGGCTCGCCGGGTGCCGACGCGGCGGCGAGCGCGTCGCAGGAAGCGGCCACTGCTGCGAACAGCGGGAGGTAGGTCACCAGTTTCTTCTCGCCCTCCGACAGCTGCGTGCGCCGACCGAGCACGGTCTCGCGTTCGCCGCGCTGGACGATCACGCGCAGCTCGTGCCACTGCTTGTAGTCGAGCGCGGTGGCGATGAGCTGTCGGTAGGGCACGTCGGGCTGCAGGCGGCGGGCCTCGTCGAGCCGGGTCGAAAGGAGCTGGCGTAGCTCGCGCTCGTCGTCGTCGGTGCGCAGATCGGGCACGATGGTGAGCAGGTCGACCATTCGAGCCGTGTCGGTGTCCAGCTCGGGTGAGCGGCGCCAGCGCAGCCGCACTCCGATCTCGTGGGCGGTGCGCACCGTGGCGAGACGTTCGTTCATCAGCTCCACGAGCACGCCGGCGCCGTGCACCTTTTCCGCGATCTCGCGTGCGATCAGCCCTTGGAGCAGCTCCCGCAGGGCAGTGGCCTGCTTGGCGTCGAGCAGGCCAGCGAGCTGGTGGTGCTGGCCGGCGATCGAGCGGGCCGCCGCCGGGAGCGGGGCGCGCCCGGTCGGACCGTTGACCTCGATGGTGAGCGGCAGCAACGGGTCGGGCTGGCGGGCCTCGGCGTCCCAGCCGGCTCCGAGCGCATCGCG
>JAJZJT010000104.1 GCA_021809995.1 Actinomycetes bacterium | reverse complement strand
ACGGTAGCCGGGGTGCGCCGGCTGGCAGGGCGTGCGCGGACCGGCACGCCACCGCCGGCGCCCCGTGCCAGTCGCCACGGTGAGGGCACGGCCGGGCAGGCGGACAGCCTCCGGGGTCCCCTCCGGGGCCGGGCAGGGCAGCGCCCCGACATGGAAGGCTTCATCGGTCTGCCGGGTTGCTGGTGGGAGAGGGTCCGAGAGCGGAGAGCGGAGGGTGCTCGTGGTCGATCGTGCGGACGTGGTGGTGGTGGGGATGGGGCCGGGCGGCGAGGAGGTGGCGGGCCGGCTGGCCGAGGCGGGCCTCGACGTGGTCGGCGTCGAGGCCGAGCTGCTCGGCGGTGAGTGCCCCTACTGGGGCTGCGTGCCTTCCAAGATGATGATCCGGGCGGCCAACCTCCTCGCCGAAGCGGGGCGCGTCGACGGCATGGCCGGCACGGCGAGCGCGGAGCCGGACTGGGCTCCCGTGGCGCGCCGGATCCGCGACGAGGCGACGGACGACTGGGACGACCGCGTGGCCGTGGAGCGCTTCGAGGGCAAGGGCGGACGGTTCGTCCGGGGCAGGGGGCGGCTGGTCGGGCCCCGGCAGGTCGCCGTCGGCGACGAGGTCTTCGAGGCGACGCGAGGCGTCGTGCTCGCCACCGGCGCCCGACCGTGGACCCCGGACGTCACCGGGCTCGCCGCCACTCCGTACTGGACGAACCGCGACGCCGTCGAGGCGACGGTGGCGCCCGGGTCGCTCGCCGTGCTCGGGGGCGGCGCCATCGGCGTCGAGCTGGGCCAGGTCTTCGCCCGCTTCGGCGCCGCCGTCACCATCGTCGAGGTCGCGCCGCGGCTCCTCGCGCTCGAGGAGCCGGAGGCCGGAGCACTGGTCGAGGACGTCCTCCGCCGGGAGGGCGTCGACGTCCGGACCGGCGCCGACCTCCGGTCCGTCTCCCACGACGGGAGCTCCTTCTCCCTGCAGCTGGGGGACGGCCGGCCCGGGGACAGGGACGGGGGGGTCGTCCGGGCCGAGCGCCTGCTCGTCGCCACCGGTCGGCGCCCCGACCTCGCGTCCCTCGGTGTCGACGCCCTCGGCATCGACCCGCAGCTACGGGCGCTCCCGGTCGACGACCGCCTGCGGGTCGCCCCCGGCGTGTGGGCGGTGGGCGACGTGACCGGTGTCGGCGCCTTCACCCACGTGGCCATGTACCAGGCGGGCATCGCGGTCAGGGACATCCTCGGCACCGCGGTGGCGGCGGCCGACTACCGGGCGGTCCCCCGCGTGACGTTCACCGACCCGGAGATCGGGGCCGTGGGCCTGAGCGAGGAGGCGGCACGGTCGCGGGGGCTGGCGGTGCGGGTCGGGACGGCACAGGTGCCGGCGTCGGCCCGAGGGTGGATCCACAAGGCCGGCAACGACGGCCTCGTCAAGCTCGTCGAGGACGCGGAGCGCGGTGTCCTCGTCGGCGCGCTCGCCGCCGGCCCGGCCGGCGGCGAGGTCCTCGGCCTGCTCACGCTGGCGGTGCACGCCGAGGTGCCCGTGACGTCGCTTCGGACGATGATCTACGCCTATCCCACCTTCCACCGTGCCGTGGAGGCCGCCCTGGCCGACCTCCACGACGTCGCCTGACGCTCGCGCCCTGGGCACACGACGCCTGGCCACCCTGCGCCGTCCACGCGCCCTCGACTGCCTCCGGCCGGCCCGGCCCCTTTGGCGGCGAGAAGCGCAGCGGGCCTCCAGGCGGGCAGCAGCGAGCCCTCCGTGCCAACATGGAGGACGTCGGCCAGGGAGCCCGGATGGTCTCGTCGAGCGAGCATCGCTATCGCCAGCGCTTCGCGTGGGAACGAGTCGCCTGGGGGACGCACTGCGTCAACTGCCTCTCCAGCTGCACCTACCGCGTGTTCGCGGCGGGCTCCTCGGTCCTCTGGGAGGAGCAGGCGGGCGTCTACCCGACGAGCCAGCCCGGCGTGCCCGACCGCAACCCCATGGGGTGCCAGAAGGGCGCAGCCTGGAGCCGCCAGCTGACGGGCGAGGACCGGCTGCTGCATCCCATGCGCCGGGTGGGGGAACGCGGATCGGGACGGTGGGAGCGGATCTCGTGGCAGGAGGCGCTCACGCAGATCGCCGACGCCGTGCTCGACGCCATCGAGGAGTCCGGGCCCGAGGCAGTGGTCGTCGACGAGAGCGCCGAGGGCGGCATGCTGTCCATCGCCGGCCACATGGGCCTGGCAGCTGCCCTGGGCGCGGTCTCGCTCGACAGCATCTCCACCGTCAACGACGTCCCGTTGGGCCACTACGTCACCTACGGCCACATCGCCGGCGGCTCGTCCGCCGAGGACACGTTCCACGCCGAGCTCGTGCTCGTGTGGCACTGCAACCCGGCCTACAGCCGCATCCCCTACTTCCACTACCTGACCGAGGCCCGCTACCACGGTGCCGAGGTGGCGCTCATCGCCCCCGACTACAGCCCCTCCGCGCCCCACTGCGACTTCTTCGTGCCCGTCGTCCCAGGCACGGACGCCGCCCTGGCGCTCGGCATGTGCAAGGTGATCGTCGACGAAGGGCTCGTGGACGAGCCGTTCGTCTCGTCCCAGACGGACCTGTCCCTGCTGGTGCGCACGGACACCCGACGCCTGCTCCGTCGGTCCGACCTCGTCGATGGCGGCAGCGACCTCGGGTTCTTCCACTGGGACGCGGCATCGGGTGCCGTCGAGGCTCGCCAGGACACGCTGCGGCTCTCGTTCGAGCCGGCGTTGCGGGGCCGGTTCACGGTCACGCTGTCGGACGGGACACCGGTCGAGGTGACGACGGCGTTCGAGCTGATGGCCGAGCGCCTGCAGGCCTACGACCCAGAGACGGCCGCAGCGGTCTGCGGGGTGCACCCCGACACGGTCCGGATGCTCGCGCGCAAGGTGGCAGCCAGCCGCACGAAGATCGTGGAGGGGTTCGACACCCCCAAGCACTACCACGGCGACCTCATGGAACGGTCGATGGACCTGCTGCTCGCCCTGACCGGCAACTGGGGCGGCCAGGGCCGCGGGCACGACACGTACACCGTGATGCCGTTCGACGGATCGCTCGCGCAGCAGCTGAGCACTGGCGGGATGGAGGGTGCCGAGGCGGTGTTCTCGGTGGCGAGGACGCTCTTCGGCGAGCCCGACCCCGGCACGGGTGTCCCCCCTCCCCTGCCCCGGCCCGCGTTCTGGGACTTCATGTCGGCAGCGGCGGCCAGCTCCACGACCGCCCCGCCGTTCTTCTACTGGTTGGACCACTGCGGCTACGGCGACATCTGGAGCAGGCGCGACTGGGGCGGCTCGCCCCGGCCCATGGCGGAGTACGTCGCGGAGGCCCGCCGGTCGTGGGCGCCCTACATGCGACCGGCTCCCGACGTCACGCCACGGGTCCTGTTCCAGCCCGGTACGAGCACCTTGCGCCGGACCCGCGGGGGCCGTCGCATGCTGCTCCGGCACCTGTGGCCCGGGCTCTCGCTCGTCGTGTCGGTCGACCAACGGATGAACGGCGCGGGCATGCACGCCGACCTGCTGCTGCCGGCCGCCTACGACACCGAGCGGGTCAACCTGCAGTACCCCGTCGCCCACTCGCTCGACCTCGCCTTCTCGGACAAGGTGAACGACCCGGCCGGGGAGGCCCGCTCGGACTGGCGGATCTTCTGCGACATCGCCGACGCAGTGGCCGAGCGGGCCCAGGACCGGGGCATGGCCGACCGCGTCGTCGGCCGGGCCGCTCCTCACCCCTTGGGCGAGGTGGGCAACGTCATGCACCGGAGCGGAAGGCTGCGCTCGGACGAGGCGCTCCTCGACGTCCTGGTGCGCGACAGCGCGCTGGCCGGTGTGCTCGCCGAGGACCTGTCGCTCACCGCCTTGCGCGAGCGGGGCTACGCGCCGGCGCAAGGCAACGGCGTGTTCCCGACGGGTCGCCTCATCGGCTCCGAGCTCCGGCCCGACGAGACCTTCAGCGCCTTTCGCTGGCACGTCGAGGACGGCGTCCCGTACGCGACCACCACGGGCCGGGCGACCTTCTACGTCGACCACCCGTGGTTCCTCGAAGCGGGCGAGGAGCTGCCCGTCCACAAGGACCCCCCTGCGCAGGGCGGCAACCACCCGTTCGTGCTCACCGGCGGGCACCCCCGCTGGTCCATCCACGCCTGCAACGCCACCAACCCCCTCATGCTGGCAACGACCCGGGGGCACCCCACGCTGGTGATGAACCCACGCGACGCCGCACCGCTCGGCATCGAGGACGAGGACATGGTCGAGGTCCGCAACGACCTCGGGTCGCTCGTCGTGCACGCCCGCGTGGCGCCCGGGCCGCGTCCGGGACAGGTCATCCTCTACGCCGCCTGGGAGCCCTACGGGTTCGAGGGCTGGGACGACGGAACCGTGATCGAGCCCGGCATGGTCAAGTGGCTGCACCTCGCCGACGGCTGGGGCCACCTCCGGTTCACGCCCAACCAGTGGCAGCCCGTGCAGTCCGACCGCATGGTCCGTGTCGACGTCACCAAGGCGACACCGCCACAGACAACCGTGTAGGGATGGCCGGCCGAGGGATCGCCGGCCCGCGCAGTCCGCTGGCGTCGGGTACCCGCCCGTCGAGGACGCCGGGCCGCCGGGCGGGCCCCCACGGTCAGACCACCGGCTCGGCCGACCCGGTCGCCGGCTCGGTCGCCGACCCGGTCGCCGGCTCGGCGACGTCGTCGGCAGCCGTATCGGAAACCCGCCCGGCGACCTGTCGCCACACGGCGGGGAGGCTGGCCGTCGCCAGTGCGGCGCAACCGGCACCGGCGACGAACGGCGCCCAGGCGGCCAGCCCGAACAGCGACCCGCCCGCCGCAGCCGCCACGGCGACGGCGCCAGTCTGGCTGGACGAGAAGAGCCCTTGTACCGCGCCGAGCTCTGCCGGGCGGACCCCTTGGGTCAGCAGCGACTGGGCCGAGGGCAGGGCGATGGCCGAGCCCAGCGCCTCGACGGGGCCCAGGGCGAGGAGCAGGACCACCTGGTGGAGGAAGGGGTACAGGGCACAGAAGCCGATCGACGACGTGAGCGAGCCCACGACCAGCCACCGGCGGTCCGCGTGGTCGGCGAGCCAGCCCCCCGGTCCGGACATCGCGGCGAACGGGAGGGCGAAGAGCGTCCAGCTCAGCCCGATCTGCCACGACGCCGCGTGCCGCTGGACGAGGAGCAGCGTCCAGCAGGACTCGTAGACGCCGATCACGAGCCCGAAGGCGGCGGCGGCGACCAGTGCCCCCGCCGCGGCAGGAGGCATCCCCCGCCGGCCCGCTGCCGGCCCCCACCGGGGACCGGCCGGTGCGGCCGCTCCCGCGTCGCCCGGAGGCACCTGTCCCCCGGCGACCGGTGTGACATCGGCACCTCGGTCGGGTGCGCCGTGCGCGCCGACGGCCGCACTGGCCACCACCGGGACGCCGGCGACCAGTGCGGCGAGCGCGGCCCCGACGAAGGTGGCGTGCATGGCGCCGAGCCCGACGATGCTGCCGACCAGGGGGCCGACCGCCATACCGCCCAGCTGGCCGGCGTAGATCGAGCCGAAGGCCCGGCCCCGGCGCTCCAGTGGCACGGCACCGGAGACCATGGCCAGCGCAGCGACCTCGGCGGCTCCGGCCCCTGCGCCCTGCAGGGCGCGCCACGCGATGTCGGCGACCGGCCCGAACGGTGCGAGGAAGGCGGCGCTGCCGGCGGCATAGCAGCCGAGGCCACCAAGCAGGACTCGTCGACGGCCGACCCGGTCGGCGAGCCGCCCGGCCGGGTACTGGGAGACCAGGGCGGCGACGAAGTAGGCCGCCATCACCAGGCCGACGACGGCGTCAGAGGCGCCCCCGTGACGCAGGTACTCGGGCAGGAGCGGGAGGATGGCGCCGGCACCGAGCCAGAGCAGGAAGGTGGTGCCGGCGAGCGCCCGGACCAGCCGGTCCGTTCCGTCGGTCACGAGTTGCGAAGGCTGGCGGTCAGGTCACCCAGCGTGACCGCATCCGGCAACGCCACGACGGCGTCGATGATCCGCTCAGTGGCCCGGTCGTCGTAGCAACGACCGAGCAGGTCGAGGACCTTTGCCATCCGGTCGTCCTCGGTGGCGGGCACCCGCGGGGTGCCGCGGGGATGGACCACCTCCTCGACGAGCGTCCTGCCGTCGCGGAGGCGGACGGTCACCCGCCCCGGCCGTCCCTCGGGCGCGAGATCGTCCATGGCCGGGTCGTGACGGACCGTGATCCTCGCCATCAGGGGCCGGAGGGGCTCCAGGTCGGCGAGGCCGTCGTCGTCGAGCCGTCCGTGCACGATGGCCGCGGCCACCGTCGCCCCGACGCTGAAGCGCGCCGCCAGGTCGTTCTGCGGGTCGCTGGCGTCGATCCGGAAGCCGTCGCCGAAGATCCCGACGTCCACGCTCTCGACGTCGTCCTCGCGCAGAGCGGTCCTCGCGAGCAGCGCCGCGACTGCGTCGTTGACCCCGTGGAGGTGGGCGCAGCTGGGGTGGAGCTTGAGGTAGCCGTCGAGCACCTCGTAGCGGTCGAAGCGCCCCGCTGCGTCGATCCCCTCGGTGAGACGGTCGGTGCGGAGCTCCTTGCCCAGATGGGGCCCGTAGAAGCGCTCGAGGCTGCCCGGGAGCGCCGAGAGACCGGCAACTGCCCCCTGCGCCACGTTGAGCGCGACGAGCCCTGCCGACGCGGGGTAGAGATGGTGCATGGTCGCTCCGGCGGCGGTGGTGAAACGGTCGAACGACAGGGCGAGCGACGAGGCCCCGTCGATCGCGGCGGCGATCGTCCGTTCGTCCCGGTCGCTCAGCAGCGAGGCGGTGGCGGCGCTTACTCCGATGGTCACCCAGTTGCCGATGTCGTGCAGGTGCTCCGGCACGCCGCCGAGCGCCACGCCGACGCGCGCCGCGACCTCGTAGCCGCCGACGAAGGCAGTGAGGAGCTGCTCACCCGACAGGCCGCGCCGCTCCGCCACGGCGAGCAGCGGTGGCAGGAGCTGGCTGGCGGGATGGCCCTTCGCATGGGCATAGCCGTCCTGGCGCTGGAGCACAGTGATCGCCGCGCCGTTCAGCAGCACGGCGCTCATGGTGTCGACACCCTCCCGGCACGCGATGGCCGTTGCCGGGCCGGGGGCCGATGGCGTGGCCTGTCGCAGCCTCGTCATCGTGTCGTGGGCGGCCCCACCGGCGATCACGGCGAGCGAGTCGGTGACCAGTTCGAGCACCTTCGTCCGCACGGCGCCCGGCGCGGACGCCCACTCCGTCGCCGCCACGGCGCGTGCGAGGACCTCCGACGCAGGTGACGCAGGTGGCGCAGGTGGGGTGAGGCGCTCGCTCACGGCTCTTCCTTCGACTGGGAGCCGTTCGGTCCGGGACGAGTGCCCCGGTGGACGTTCTGCTGGCTCCGGATCACGGCACTCTCCCCCTCGACCGACCACCCGGGAGGACCTCGCTGCACACCGGCGTCCTCCGGTCGCGGGACCGTGCCCTCCGTCGAGGGTGGCATGGTAGCCCTGCACCTCCCGACTGGCTGTCCTGCTCCGAGGACCACGGCGACCTGGGGACCAACGAACCGGGGGAAGGAGACGATGACGGCATCGTGGTTCCCTGAACTATCTGCCTCGCTGGGGTGGCCAGCTGTTGCGCGCCTCGTTGGTTGACGACCGCTCGACTGCGCCCCGTCACCGAACCTGAGCACGCGTTGGTGGTCCCGCTGGCGGCGCCATCGCGGATGAGGACGAGCTGAATCAGGGCCAGGTTTGCGGGGGACGGAGTGCGCGCGCCAGCGTCCACTACGGAACCGCCACCGAGATCCGGGCTCGGCGGGCCGAGACGCTCGACGCTGCCTACGCTGCCAACCCCTCCCGGTTCGCCGGACGACCTACGCCGCCGGCGCTGCCAACCGTGGCGTGGATCAACGAGCCCAAGGAGGCGCTGAGACAGAACGTCTGAACGACGCCCGTCTCATTGGCCTTGATGTCATGAAGGAGCGCAGCGCCGCTCCTGCGTGACGAGCATCGGTGGTGGCACCGGCTCGGACGCCGATCGAGAGGAGCTCGATCCGGTGCCAGCGAAGAAGGTGTCCGCCCGAACCAGCCGCTCGAGTCGGACGAAGCCGAGCAAGACACAGGAGCCGTCCTCCCGTCGACCGGAACCAGGTGTGCAGCGCACACTTGGGGTCACCAAACCAAGCCGGAGACGGAAGGAGGCTCCCGTGGAACAGCAACACCAAGAGTACGTCGGTATCGACCTGCACCGCCGCCGCAGCGTCATCGTGCGGCGGACCCAGGCGGGCGAGACGGTGGACACCGTTCGGATCGACAACGATCCGGTCACCCTCGCCGCCGAGCTGGCCAAGTCCGGCGAGCACCCCGAGGTGGTCCTGGAGGCCACCTACGGGTGGGTGCGCCACGAGGCGCCACATGACCGGGTGGGGGGAAGAGCCCCACCTGTGGCCTGTCGCAGCAGGCCGCTGAAGCTGGAGGCAGCCTGACCTCGGAGACGAGAGGGAAGGTGGGAGCAGCCTCGACAACGCCGGGACGGGATGGCACCGCCAGACAGCCCGGGCCCGGCAAGCAAGACGGAGAGGTGTACGAACGAAGGAACCAGTGGTGGAACCCCCTCAAGAGCGTTGGACCGGCTGGAAACCTGGTGGATGGCCGGGATGGCAGTGCGCCTGACTCCCTTACAACCAGGGGGAAGGGCCTCGGTGGAGTTCGTGCCGGGGGCCACGGTGAAGGACTGCGGCGTAGTCGTGGACATGCCTGCAGGGGAAAAGCTGGGCACCGATCCCGTCGACCGGTCTGTGGTGAACGTGGGAACCGCCTGCTCGTCGCCAACCTGCCGATCAGCCAGATCGGCAGCAGGCAAGGCACGTCGTCTGCTGATGACGAGGAGACGGGGCGGAGGGTCCGTAGTAGTCCGAGGCCGGGAAAGCCGGCTACATGGCGAAGGGACCCAGCGAGCTTGCAGTAGTTGGACTGGAAGAGCAGGAGGACGACGGTGAACACCGACGCATCGGACCTCGACCTCATCGAGGCAGAGGACCGGGTACTGCAGATCCAGACGAAGCTGCACCAATGGGCTACCGACGACCCTGATCGTCGGTTCGACGACCTGTTCAACCTCGTCTGCGATCCTGCGTTCCTCATGGTGGCGTGGGATCGAGTGCGGGGCAATCGAGGCGCACGGTCAGCCGGTGTGGACGGAGTGGCACCCCGCTCCATCCTCTTCGGCAGGGACACGCTGCTGCCGATGCTGCGAGAGGACCTCAAGGCACGGCGGTTCGCCCCCATGCCCGTGCGAGAGAAGCTCATCCCGAAGAAGGGGGGGAAGCTTCGTGGACTCGGCATCCCGACTGCTCGGGATCGCTGTGTCCAGGCCAGCTTGAAGCTGGTCCTCGAGCCGATCTTCGAGGCGGACTTCGAGCCGTGTTCCTACGGCTTCCGCCCGAAGAGAAGGGCACAGGACGCCATCGAGGAGATCTTCGGGTCTTCTGCCGGTCTCGTGGGTCATGAGGCCCAGGGAAGCTTCGGGGCGATGCCAGCTCGGTCCAGCATGATCATGGTGATGAAGCTCTCCGGCTC
>JAJZJT010000103.1 GCA_021809995.1 Actinomycetes bacterium | reverse complement strand
CAAGCACGCTGGCGTTCGCCGCCGCCCGCCGGGCCGACGCGAGCTGGCGTGTTGTCGCAGGTGCGCACCGTGCCAGTAGCCTCGGCCCCCTGATGGAACCCGTGGCCCCGCCGGTCGTCGCCGCCGTCGTCGCCCACCAGCCCGGCGGGTGGTTCGACGAGGTGGTGGGCTCGCTGGCTGGGCAGGACTATCCGGAGCTGTCCGTGCTCGTGCTGGACGTGGCGAGCCCCGAGGGCGAGGGGCCGACGGTGGCCGAGCGCGTGGCGGCTCGGCTCCCCACCGCCTTCGTGCGCCGGCTCGAGGAGAACGTCGGCTTCGCTGCGGCCGCCGACGAGGTGCGCTCGATGGTGGAAGGCGCCGCGTACTACCTCTTCTGCCACGACGACGTCGCGCTCGCCCCGGACGCCGTGCACCGTCTCGTCGAGGAGGCGTTCCGTTCGAACGCCGGCGTCGTCTCGCCCAAGTTCGTGAGCTGGGACGACCCCGCCCGCTTGCTGCACGTCGGGATGGCGCTCGACAAGGGCGGGTCGGTCGTCGACCGGGTCCAGCCCTACGAGATCGACCACGGCCAGCACGATGCCGTGCGGGACGTGTTCGTGGCTCCCGGCGGCTGCACCCTGGTACGCGCCGACCTCTTCGCGGCGATCGGAGGCTTCGACCGGGGCATCGTGGCCATGGGCGAGGACCTGGACCTCTGCTGGCGGGCCCAGGTGGCCGGGGCGCGGGTCATCGTCGCCCCCGACGCCGTGGTCCGTCATCGCGAGGAGCTCGCCGCGGGTCGGCGCCCGCTCGAGCCGACCCTGGTCGGGGCGCCCGCAGAGGGAGCCCGTGCGGTCACCTTGCGCGAGCTGCAGCGCCGTCACGAGCTCGCCGCCGTCCTGACGTGCTACAGCACGGGCCACCTCGTCCGGGTGGTCCCCCAGGTGGCGGTGCTCGCCTTGGCCGAGGTGGTCGTGGCGGCGGTCGCTGGTGACCGTCGCCGTGCCGTGGCGGTCATGCGAGCGTGGCGGTGGAACCTCGGGCGCGTCCGCGCCCTGCGAGCTGCCCGCCGAGCCGTGCGGGCGACGCGCCAGCTGAGCGACCGCGAGGTGCGCGCCCTGCAGCTGAGCGGGAGCAGCCGGTTGTCCTCCTATGGACAGCGCCTCGCCCAGCACGGCTTCCGGGGCGCGCACGCCGACGTCGACGAGCTCGAAGCCGCGGACGCCGCGCCCGACGGCACACCGGCTCCGGACGACGGCCTCGACGGCCTCGACGGGGCGGCGGGGCGCGGCGCGCTGTCCGCCCAGGCTCGCACCGCCGTCTGGCTGATCGCGGCACTCGTGGTCGTCGTCGGCGTGCGGGGCCTCCTGACCGGAGCGATCCCCGCCGTCGGCCAGTTCGTCCCCTTCCCCAGCTGGTCGGCGACCTTCACCCAGTTCGCGTCCGGTTGGCACCCGGCCGGCGTCGGTCAGGCGGCGCCGGCGACCCCGGCGTTCGCCCTCCTCGGCGTGCTGGGCACGGTCCTCTTCGGCGCCATGGGCCTCGCCCAGAAGGTCCTCGTGCTCGGGTGCCTCCCGGTGGGCGCGTGGGGCGCCGTTGCTGCCGTGCGCCCGTTCGGCTCGCAGCGGGCGGCGACCGTTGCCGGCGTCGCCTACCTCGCCATGCCGCTTCCGTACGACGCCCTGGCGCAGGGCCGTCTCGACGTTCTCATTGCCTATGCCGGCATGCCGTGGGTCCTCGGGCTCCTCTTCGGGGCGTCCGCCCGCCCGCCCTACGACCGGCGGCAGGCCAGCCTCGCCCGCACCGTCGTGCGCCTCGGCCTCCTCGAGGCGGTCCTCGTCTCGTTCGTGCCGGCCGCCGCCCTGCTCGTGGCCGGGGCGGGCGTGGTCCTGGTCGTCGCCGACCTCGTCGTTGCCGACCTGGCGGCGGCCAGGCGGGTCGTCCTCGCCGTCGGCGGGGCGACGGCGGTCACCGCGCTCCTGTGCCTGCCGTGGCTCGTGGGGGTGGCGAGGGACGGCGGCGCGGCGTGGACGGTCTTCGGGACGGCGGCGACGGCGGTGGGCGCCCCGAGCTGGGGGAGCATCGTGCGTCTGGCGCTCGGGCCCGTGGGCGACTCCCCGCTGGCGTGGGGCTTCGCCGTCGCCGCACTGCTGCCGGTGCTCCTCGGGCGTTTGTCCCGGGCGGCCTGGGCGGGACGGTGCTGGGCCCTCGTGATCGCCGCCTGGGTGGCCGCGTGGGCGTCGGGGCGTGGCTGGACCGGCGTGGTGGCCGTCGAGCCCGCCGTGGTGCTGACCGTCGCTGCCGCCGGTCTGGCGGTGGCCATCGGCGCCGGCGTGGTCGCCTTCGAGGAGGACCTCCGTGTCGCTGCGTTCGGCTGGCGCCAGTTGGCCGCCGCTGTCGCCGCCGCGGCCGTCGTCCTCGGCGCGCTGCCCATGGTCGCTTCGGCCCTCCCCGGGCGGTTCGACCTTCCCACGACGGACTTCGCCCAGACCGTCAACTGGATGTCGGCGCAGCGGCGAGCCGGCGCCTTCCGGGTCCTTTGGCTCGGTGACCCCCGTGCCCTGCCCCAGGCGTCGTGGCCGGCGGGAGGCGGCCTCGCCTACGCGACGTCGGAGGGCGGCCCGCCCGATGCGACCTTGCTGTGGGACGCGCCGAGCCCGGGGCCGGCGGCGCTGCTCGCCCGGGACGTCACCGAGGCCAGCACGGGCTTGACCGACCAGCTCGGCAGCTTGCTGGCGCCGGCAGGGGTCCGCTACGTCGCCGTGCTCGGTGCACTGGCGCCGGTGATCCCCGGGCTCCAGCAACCCGAGTCCTTCCCTCTTCCCCCCGACCTCTTGCCGGCCCTCTCGCGCCAGCTCGACCTGACGCCCGTGCTGTCGCAAGGCGGCATCACCGTCTACCAGAACCTGGCCTGGCTGCCGGTGCGCGCCGAGGTCACCTCGCACGCCGCGCCGGCGACCGTGGCCACCCCGACCGTCATCGACCGGGTGCCGGGCAGCCCGGTCGTGCCCGGCGCCGCACCGGTGCTCGCCGGTCGTCCGGGTGCCACGAGCTTCCGAGGCACGCTCGCCCGGGGAACGGTCCTGGCCTCCCTGGCTCCGGCGTCCCGCTGGCACCTGGTGGGAGCGGCGGGCCGGGCACCCCAGCGCGTGCAGTTCGGCTGGGTTGCCGCGTACGCGCTCGAGCGCCACGGGCCCGTCACCCTTGCGTTCGACGACGGCGCTCTGCCGGCGCTGGAGACCGCCTACGTGGTGCTCGCCTGGCTGGCCGTCCTCGTCGTCTCGATTGGAGGGCGGCCTCGGTGGGCCCTGGCCCTCGCCCGACGCTCGGCCGGGCGGCGTCGCCGGTCCGCCAGGGGGGCGCCGGCCACGGCACCGACGCAGGGTGCCGAGAGGCCAGAGAGGGCAGAGAGGGCAGAGAGGGCCGAGCGGGCAGCGGGGGAGCACGACCCGGGGGAGCCCTCCGCGTCCGGGCCGGCAGGCCGGACGTGAGCACCTCGCCGCGCCGCTCGGGCCGGACCGCCGACCGGGCCCGTCCCGCGCTCGCCCTGATCGTGGTGGTGGCCGTCGTGCTCGGCGGCGTGGTCGACGCAGTCGTCGGCCGCGCCCTGCCTGCTCGTGCCGAGGCGGTGGGCACGGCGGTCGTCGGCGACCCTGCGGCCGGCGCCTCGTCGTCGTTCTGTGCGGGCGGCACTGCCGGCGCGGGCCAGCCAGCCGACCCGGTCGTCTACCTGACCAACACGGGTGCGAAGCCCGTCCGCGGGGCGATGCGGACGGTCGCCCCGCCGCTCGCCGCCGCTCCGGGCGCCCACGCCACGACGCTCACCGTTCCGGCCCGCTCGACGGTTGCCGTCGACCCAACGGCCGGCGTCCCTGCCGGTCCCGTGGCGGCGTCGTTCGTGTTCGACGGCGGCGGCGTGGTGGCCAGCCAGGTGGTCCGGGGCCCCGGTGGGTGGGCCGCCGCCCCGTGCGCGACGCGGCCCGCCGAGTCCCTCGTGTTCGCCGGCGGCTCGACGGCAGGCGGTAGCTCGCTCACCCTGTCGCTGCTCGACCCCACGGCGGCACCGGCCGTGGTCGACGTCACCTTCCTCACGCCGTCGGGCGCCGTCGTCCCCGCTCCCTACCAGGGGATCGACCTCGCGCCGGGCCAGCTCGTCAGCGAGGACGTGGGCACCTACGTCCAGAACGCCGGGAGCGTGGCAACGCTCGTGACCACCGAGTCCGGTTCGGTGGTGGCTGACGAGCTCGAGCAGTGGGCGGGTGGCGCGGGCCTGTCGTTGTGGCTCGGGGCCCGAGGCGCCCGGACGTCGTGGTCGTTCGCCGACACCAGCGCCACGCCGGGGGGAGCGTTGGCCGTCACCGTGGCCAACCCGGGGGCGGCGGCCACCACCGCCACGGTCTCCTTCGAGCTCGGCCAGGCGTCCCTCGTCCCTCGTCGTGTCGTCGTCCCCGGCCGAGCACTGGTCACCCTCGACCTGACGTCGACCAGTGGGCTTCCCACCAGCACACCGTTCGGGGTCGTGGTCACCGCTCGTGCCCCCGTCGTCGTGGCCAGGACCGTCACCGCACCGTCCGCCGCCGCACCACCGAGGACCGGAGCCTGGCCGGGTGTCGGCGCACCGGCCCGGCAGTGGCTGGTGCCGGGCCCCGCTCCGGTCGGGGCGCCGCCGCTCGCCGGTGTGGCACCGTCCGACCTCGCCATTGCCGACCCGGGGCGGGCACCGGTCGACGTGACGGTCGTCTCCCTCGCGACGGGAAAGACCGTCGGCCGGCTGGTCGTCGCCGGGGACGGCGTGGGCATCGTGACGGGGGCGACGCTGGCCGCGGCCGGACCGGTGGTCGTCCGGGCCAGCGCTCCGGTCACCGTCGAGGCGCAGGCGGTCCCCGCCGGGGCTCCCGGGGTGGTCGTGGTGGCCGCCGTCCCCTACCTCGAGCTGCCTTCGTCCTGACCCGGCGGCACGTGCGCCGTCGCGACCACCCCACGGGGCGCCGGGCACGCCTGGGGGAGTCGGTCAGGGAGGCGGCGTCAGGTCGAGACCGTCCAGCGCGCTTCGGTGGTGGTCAGCGGGTGGGCGGTGGTGGCGGTGGCCACGGCGACTGCCCCTGGGGCCACGGTGCCCCCTGAGGCGGCCACGGCGGCTGGGGAGGCGCCCAGTGGCCGCCCGGCGGTGGCGGTGGTGGTGGCGGTGGCCACGGCGCAGCGTGCCCCGCGTCCGGCCCGCCGTTGGCACCCGGCTGACTGGCCGTCGTGCCCGACGGGCTCGGTCGTGCGGGTGCACTGTCGGCAGCCCGGCTGGCCGTCGAGGTCACGGGCGCCCGCTCGTCGTCCTCGAGCGCTCCCTCGGCCGGCGCCGAGCGGTCGGCGGCGTCGCCTCGGGTGCCGTTGCCACGCGCCAGGATCGGCGCGACCTGCTTGGCGCCGGGCTCGTGGACAGGGCGGCCGTAAGCGGTGTCGACGAGACGGCCGACCGTCTCCCCGTCGATCGTCTCCTCGTCGAGGAGCGCTCGAGCCACGGCGTCCAGCCCGCCCCGGTGGCGGGAGAGGATCTCGAGGGCGCGTTCCTCCTGGGCCCTCAGGATGAGCTCGACCTCGTCGTCGATGACCCGGCTGGTGTGCTCGGAGTAGTCGCGAGTGTGCATCAGGTCGTCGCCCAGGAACACCTGACCCTGCGACCCCCAGGCCATCGGGCCGATCTTGTCGCTCATGCCCCACTCGCGGACCATCTTGCGGGCGAGCTCGGTGTTGCCCACGAGGTCGTTGCTGGCACCGGTGGACAGGTCGCCGTAGACGAGGAGCTCGGCGGCCCGACCGCCCATGCGCACGGCGAGGGTGTCCTCGATCTGCTGGCGCGGGTGGATGTGCCGCTCTTCCATGGGCAACTGCATCGTCACGCCCAGGGCCATGCCGGTCGGAAGGATGGTCACCTTGTGGACGGGGTCGGCGTGGGGCAGTACGTAGGCGAGGACGGCGTGCCCCCCCTCATGGAAGGCCACCCGCTCCTTCTCCTCGCCGGAGAGCACCAGGCTCTCGCGACGCTGGCCCATCAGGACGCGGTCGCGTGACGCCTCGAAATCGACGTTCTCGATGGTCTTCGAGCCGCGGCGCACGGCGTGCAGCGCCGCCTCGTTGACCAGGTTCGCCAGGTCGGCGCCGCTCATCCCCGGCGTCCCCCGGGCCACGAGCTCGAGGTCGACGTCGCGAGAGACACGCTTGTCCTTGCAGTGGACCTGCAGGATGGGCAGACGCTCCTCGAGGTCGGGGAGGGGGACCACGATCTGGCGGTCGAAGCGGCCGGGCCGGAGGATCGCCGGGTCGAGGATGTCCGGCCGGTTGGTGGCGGCCATGACCACGATGCCCTCGGTGGGGTCGAAGCCGTCCATCTCCGAGAGCATCTGGTTGAGCGTCTGCTCGCGCTCGTCGTGGCCTCCGCCGAGCCCGGCGCCCCGCTTGCGGCCGATCGAGTCGATCTCGTCGATGAAGACGATGGCGGGGGCCTGCTTACGGGCGGTCTGGAACAGGTCGCGCACCCGGCTGGCGCCGACGCCGACGAACATCTCCATGAAGTCGGAGCCGCTCACCGACAGGAACGGCACCCCGGCCTCACCGGCGACGGCGCGGGCGAGGAGCGTCTTGCCCGTCCCGGGCGGCCCGACGAGCAGGATGCCCTTGGGGATCCGGGCGCCGATCTCCTTGAAGCGAGCGGGGGTCTTCAGGAAGTCGACGACCTCGCTGATCTCGAGCTTCACCCCTGCGTACCCGGCAACGTCCTCGAAGGTGGTCGACGGGCGCTCGGTCGAGTAGAGCTTGGCCTTCGAGCGGCCGATCGACATGATGCTTCCCATCTGTCCCTGCGCCTTCCTGCTCATCCACACCATCAGCCCGATCAGGAGGGCGAAGGGAAGCACCCACGTCAGGAGGATGCTGAGGAGGCCGTTCGACGACGGGGTGACGAGCGAGTAGTTGTTGCCGAGGGGCTTCAGCGCCTCGATCTCGGAGCTCTGCACCGGGTTCGGGCCGTTGACCGTGTAGCTCGCGCCGTCGGAGAGCGTCCCCGTGATCACCCCGGACGACTGGTTGACCGAGGCGGTGCGCACCTGCTTGGACTGGAGGTCGTTGAGGAAGGTGTTGTAGGTCAGCTGGCGCGCGCTCGACTTCGGCATCAGCGACGGGACGATGAACACGCCCACGATGACGAGCACCAGCACCAGGTAGAGGAGCAACCGGTTCCGGTTGGCGCCGTTCGGACCCTGGCCCTGGCCCCCCGACGGGGGCGAACCGGGGAAGTCGGGGTTCGGCGGAGTCACCCCGCCATGCTATGCGCCGGGTGGCACCGGTGGCGCATCGCACCCGTGGTAGGCCCGCCGCCGGTGGTCCGGCCCGCCGCCGCCGGTGGTGCAGCGGTCGGTAACGTGTCGGGGTGACCGACTGGCTCGAGGGCAGCGACGACGCCGGCCGCGTGCCCTCGTCTGGTCAGCGTCCGTCGTGGGTGCCGTCTGGCGCCGTCCCACCCCCGCCCGGGTGGGTGCCGCCTCCGGGGTGGGTCCCCCCGCCCGGGTGGGTGCCGCCGGGGCCACCGGGGTCGGCGTGGCCGGAGCCGGCCAGGCCTTCCGGCTCGGCCGACGAGGAGGGAACCCTCGCCGAGCAGCTGTACCGGGGGGCGGCGCCCGCCAGCCGGGCCTCGGCGGGCTGGTGGCTCTTCTGCGCCGCCCTCGGGTTCGTGGTCGGCCAGGTCGTGGCGGCGATCTTCGCTGCCGTGGTGGCCGCGGCGACCGGGAACCTGAACGACCTCTCGAAGGTGGCGAGCCTGAGCGAGCCCCCGACCTGGTACATCGTCTCCACCCTGCTCGGGCTGTGGGCTGGGTTCGCCGGCGGGCCGTGGCTGGCCAGCGCCGTGCGGGGGACCGGACGGTTCGCCCGCGACGTCGGGCTCCGGTTCCGGGCCGTCGACCTCGCCGGCATCGCCATCGGGGTGGGCGGGCAGGTGCTCGTCGTGCTCATCTACCTGCCCATCTCCCACCTGGTCCCCCACTTCAACCAACGCTTCGACGCGCCCAGCCAGCGCCTGACCGGGGGGTCGCACGGGCTGGGCTTCGCGGTGATCGCCCTCGCCACCGTCGTCGGCGCCCCGTTCTTCGAGGAGCTCTTCTTCCGAGGCCTCCTCCTCCGTTCCCTCGTGCGCCTCTTCGGCGGGCTCGGCCGACGGCTCGGACCCGTGCTGGCGGTGGTGGCGACGGGCGTGCTCTTCGGGCTCGCGCACGCCGAGTCGCTCCAGCTGCTCGGCCTGGCCACGTTCGGCGTCATCCTCTCCGCCGTCTCCTACCGCACCGGGCGGCTCGGGATGAACATGGTCGCCCATGCCTCGTTCAACCTGGTCGCCGTGGTGGCCACCCTGCACGCCGGAACCGGGCTGGTGCTCTAGCCGTGAGCCGGGTCGCTCCGCTGCCCGGTGCCTCCCCACTGCCCGGTGACGTCGCGGGGCCGCACCCCCCCGACCGCCCGCGCCCCTCGGCCCGCCCGAGCCGGCGGGGTGCCCCGCCCTGGCCGGCCTGGGCGGCGGCCGTCGCCGTCGTCGGCGCGACCGTGGTCGTCCTCACCCAGCTCCACCCGTCGCTGCTGCTCTCCAACACGACGACCGACGGGGGGGACACCGGCGCCCACGTCATGATGCCGGCGTTCCTCGCCCACCTGCTCGCCCACGGCAAGCTGTCCGGCTGGGACCCCGCGTGGTACGACGGCTTCCCCGGCTACACCTTCTACTTCCCCTTCCCGGGGCTCGTCGCCGTCGTCCTCCACACCGTCCTCTCCTACGACATCTCCTTCAAGCTGGTCACGGCGCTCGGGTCGCTCACCTTGCCCGTCGCTGCCTACCTCTTCGGGCGGCTCGCCGGTCTGCGCGACCCCGGTCCGGGGTGCCTGGCCGCCGCCACGCTCCCCTTCCTCTTCGAGCCCAGCTTCACCATCGACGGCGGCAACCTGCTCTCCACCCTGGCGGGGGAGTACGCGTTCTCCCTCGGCCTCTCCCTCGCCCTCGTCACCCTCGGCCTGGTGGCGGCTGGGCTGCGCACGGGGCGTCACCGCGCCCTCACCGCTCTCTTCCTCGCCGCCACGGTCCTCAGCCATCTCGTCACCGCCTTCTTCGTCATCGTGGGGACCGTTGTCTGGCTGCTCCTCGACGGGGATCTCCTCGCCACGTTGCGCGCCGCGCTCGACCGGGGCGCGACGCCGCTGCGCCGTGCTGCCCGGTCGCGCTGGGTCCGGCGGTTCTGGTGGTGCGCGGTGGTCGGCGTCGTGGGGATGGGCCTCACCGCGTGGTGGCTCCTCCCCTTCGCCGCCGACCTGTCGTACACGACCAACATGGGCTGGGTGAACGTCGGGAACTTCCCACACCTGCTCTTCCCGGCTTCCGATCGGTGGCTGCAGGCGTCGGCAGCCGTGGGCCTCGTGGCGACCGTGTCCCGTCGCAACCGCGTGGGGTGGTTCGTGGCGGTCATGGGGGGCCTGTCGGCTGCCGCCGTCATCCTCGACCCCCAGGGAAAGCTCTACAACGTCCGGTTCCTGCCGCTGTGGTTCCTCTGCCTCGACCTGCTGGCGGGGATCGCCGTCGCCGAGGTGGTGTCGGCGGCAGCCCGGTGGCTACGGCGGCTGCGCTACGAGCGCTGGAGCGACGCCGTGCGCGACCGGCTCGCCGTGCCCGCGCCGCGTGCCTCCGG
>JAJZJT010000102.1 GCA_021809995.1 Actinomycetes bacterium | reverse complement strand
TGCTGCTCGTTTTGCACGAAGAGTCAGTTCGACGTGCTCAAGTTGATTGCCGGCCCCGGCGTGCTGATCTGCAACGAGTGCGTGGACCTGTGCAATCAGATCATCACTGATGAGATGCAGCGCCAGGGCGACTCCGCTCGGTCGGGCGCCGTACCGGCGACAGATGCCCCACCAGCGCTCAAGGCGTGGGATGGGTTGTCAGACGACGAGTTGCTCGACGAGATGGTCCGCGCTCATGGCGCCCACCAGAACGTCGACCGAGCCGTCAAACGCCACGTCGCAGCGCTCAGGGATCGCGGCGTGAGCTGGGCGCGCATCGGTGAAGCGCTGGGCATGGCACGACAGTCGGCCTGGGAGCGGTTCTCCGGCGAGGAGTAGCGGCTGGGCCCGCTCGACGACCTCCAGCTCTCCCGCACCTAAGACTCCTCGCATGAGCGAGCGCAGGATGCAGTACGACGGATCTCGGAAGCCTCACATGGTTCGTGGTTTGTTAGTGAGTCCGCCCCGGCCGGACCGAACGCGCGCACAAAAGTCCGGCGCCGCTCTCCCAACATTCAGCCGCTCATAATGACACAATCCACGGCCGCCCACCTGGCCCTCGACGCACGCCGAACCGGCGATCGGCATCGGTCGATGGCGTGCAGCTGTCACTCTCCGTGGCGTGACCCAGGCGTGACCCACGAGGAAGCCCATCCCGGTACGACGAGCGGTCCGTACCAGGTCCGGGGCTGCACGCTGCCGCGCCGACAGGCTGTTTGACCTACACGAACGCCAACTTCACCGAGTCCTAGCGGAACAAGGGCACGGTCCAAAGCAGGTTGGATGCTGCGCTCACGGGCCTGCGCCCAGTCGTGGAACTGGCCTCCCGCCTGGGCTTTTGTGGGGCTAGCTGGAATCGAACCAGCGACCTCAGCATTATCAGTGCTGCGCTCTAACCGACTGAGCTATAGCCCCGGGACCCCGAGAGGCTACACCACGCCCCTCCGCCGCCCGACGGACGGTGCCGCCCCACTGGCGGCTCGTCGGACACGATGCGCCCGGCGCCAGGCGCGGCTCGGCGCCCGTTGAAGCCCGCGACGCCGGTCGCCGGTCGCCGGCCGCCGGGTCGCCGGCCGCCGGGCCGCCCGCGTCAGCTCTCGCCCGGCTCCTCGGCCCCCATCCGAGCCACCGCGGCCACCGTGTCGCCGTCGTCGACGTTCATCACCCGTACACCGGTGGCGTCACGGCCCTGCGAGGCGATCTCGCGCACGGCGGTGCGGATGACCACCCCACCCGAGGAGACGAGGATGATCTCGTCGCCGATCCCCACCATGAAGGCGGCTACCACCCGGCCCCGCTTGGCGGTGAGGCGGATGCCCCGCACCCCCTGGCCGCCCCGGACCTGGCGGTTGAACCGCTCGAGCTTGGTCCGCTTGCCGTAGCCGGCATCCGTCACGATCAGGATGTCGGTGTCGTCGCTCGCCACGTCGCACGAGACGACCTCGTCGCCGTCCTTCAGGCGGATGCCCCGCACCCCGGCAGCATCGCGGCCCATGGCCCGGACGTCGTCCTCCGAGAACCGGATGGTCATCCCCGTGCTCGTGACGACGAAGAGGTCGTCGTGGCCGCTCGTCTCGACCACCCGGACCAGCTCGTCGCCGTCGCGCAGGTTGATGGCGATGAACCCCTCGCGCCGCGACTTGTCGTACTCGCTGAACGCCGTCTTCTTCACCTGGCCCTGTCGGGTGGCGAAGACGAGGTAGTGGTCGGAAGCGAAGTCCCGCGTCCCCACGATCGCCTCGATGCGCTCGTCGGGGGCGAGGGGGAGCAGGTTGACGATGGCGGTGCCCCGCGCCGTGCGCTCCTTCATGGGGACCTCGAGGGCCCGGAGCCGGAACACCCGCCCCCGGTTCGAGAAGAGCAGGAGGTGGGCGTGGGCCGTCGTGTGGACCACGTCGTGGACCAGGTCCTCTTCCTTCAGGCGCGCCCCTTGCACCCCGCGTCCCCCCCGGCCTTGTGTGCGGAAGGCGTCTGCCGAGACGGCCTTGATGTAGCCGGCCCGGCTCATGGTGACGACGAGCTCCTCGTCCTCGACCAGGTCCTCGACGTTCATGTCGCCGGGGTCGTGGGTGATCTCGGTCCGTCGTTCCTCGGCGTAGGCGTCCCTGATCTCCCCGAGCTCGGTGGCGATGACCTGGCGGAGCTTGGCCGGGTCGGCGAGGATCGCCTCGAGCTCGGCGATCTCCTCCCGGAGCCGGGCGAGCTCCTCCTCGAGCTCGGTCCGCCCCAGCCGGGTCAGCCGGCCGAGGGTGAGGTCGAGGATGTGGGTGGCCTGCACCTCGGTGAACGAGAACGGCTCGGCCATGAGCGCCTCGCGGGCGGCAGGGCGGTCCTCCGAGGCCCGGATCGCCTCGATGACGGCGTCCAGCATGTCGATGGCCCGTAGGTAGCCCTCGACGACGTGCGCCCGCTCGCGCGCCTTGTCGAGGAGGTACTGCGAGCGTCGGGTGACCACCTCGACCTGGTGGGCTACGTAGTGGGTGAGCAGCTGGGCCAGGTTGAGCGTGCGGGGGACTCCGTCGACGAGCGCGACGGTGTTGACGGGGAACGAGGTCTGGAGCGGGGTCTGCTTGAACAGGTTGTTCAGCACGACGTTGGCGTTGGCGTCGCGCTTGACCCGCACCACCAGGCGCGTCTTTCCCCCCGCCGAGTCGTCCTGTAACGCGGCGATGCCGTCGAGGTCGCCGGCGCGCACGAGGTCCTCGATCTTCTTCGCCACCGTGGCCACCGAGGTCTGGTACGGCATCTCGGTGACGACGATGGTCGTCTCGCCGGCCTTCCCCTCGACGATCTCGGCGCGGGCCCGGAGCCGGATCGACCCGCGGCCCGTGCGGAAGGCGTCGAGGATGCCTTGGCGCCCGAGGATGAGCGCCCCCGTGGGGAAGTCCGGGCCCTTCACGAACGCCATCAGGTCGTCGGGGGTGGCATCGGGGTGCTCGAGGAGGTGGACCGTGGCGTCGATGACCTCGCCCAGGTTGTGGGGGGCGATATTGGTGGCCATGCCGACGGCGATGCCCTGTGAGCCGTTCACCAGCAGGTTGGGGAAGCGCGCCGGCAGGACCGTCGGCTCCTCGGAGGTGGCGTCGTAGTTCGCCGTGAAGTCGACCGTGTTCTGGTCGATGCCCGCCATCAGCTCGAGGGCGAGCGGGGCGAGGCGCGACTCGGTGTAGCGCATGGCCGCCGGGCCCTCGTCGGGCCCCGTTCCGCCGAAGTTGCCGTGCCCGTCGATGAGCGGGTGCCGCATCGAGAAGTCCTGCACCATCCGGGCCAACGCGTCGTAGATGGCGGTGTCACCGTGGGGGTGGTACGAGCCCATGACGTCGCCGACGACCTTGGCGCACTTGGTGTGGGGGCGGTCGGGCAGCAACCGCTGGTCGTACATCGAGTAGAGGATCCGTCGGTGGACTGGCTTCAGGCCGTCCCTCACGTCGGGCAGGGCCCGCGACACGATGACCGACATGGAGTACTCGAGGAACGAGCGCTCCATCTCCTCTTGGATCTCGATGGGCTCGACGAGCCCCGACACGGGCTGGTCCGCTCCGGGCCCTCCCGGGCCGTTGTTCCCTCTGGGCATGTGGTGTCCCTGTCCTCGCGACGGCTCGGGGCCCCCCGCCCGGCGCTCCGCTCGTGGTCCCTCAGATGTCGAGGAAGCGCACGTCCTTGGCGTTGGTCTGGATGAATTGGCGGCGCAGGTCGACGTCGTCGCCCATCAGCACCGAGCAGACCTCGTCGGCCAGCGCCGCCTGCTCGACGTTGATCTGCAGGAGCGACCGCTTCCCCGGGTCCATGGTCGTGTCGCGCAGCTCGGCGAAGTCCATCTCGCCGAGGCCCTTCAACCGCTGGAACTCGGCTTTGTGGTTGGGGTGCTCGGCGAGGAAGGTCGCCCGCGCCGCGTCGTCCTTCAAGTAGACCTTCTCCTTGCCCACCAGCGTCGAGTAGAGCGGCGGCTGCGCGACGTAGACGAACCCGCCCTCGACGAGCGGCTTCATCTGGCGGAAGAAGAACGTGAGGAGCAGGGTCCGGATGTGGGACCCGTCCACGTCGGCGTCCGCCAAGATGATGACCTTGTGGTAGCGGATCTTCGTGACGTCGAAGTCGTCGGCGAGCCCGGCACCGATGGCCGAGATCAGGGCCTGGATCTCGTTGTTCTTGAGCATCTTGTCGATGCGTGCACGCTCGACGTTCAGGATCTTCCCCCTGATGGGCAGGATCGCCTGCACTCGAGGGTCACGAGCATCCTTGGCCGAGCCGCCGGCCGAGTTGCCCTCCACGATGAACAGCTCGCTCTCGCGCGGGTCACGCGACGAGCAGTCGACCAGCTTGCCTGGCAAGCCGGCGCCGTCGAGGGCCGATTTGCGGCGCGTGAGGTCACGTGCCGAGCGAGCGGCCACCCGGGCCCGGGCGGCGAGGATCGCCTTCTGGACGACCTGGTTCGCTTCGCGGGGGTTCTCCTCGAACCACTCGGCGAGCTTCTCGTTGGTGGTGCGCTCGACGAGCGAGCGCACCGGCACGTTGCCGAGCTTGGCCTTCGTCTGTCCCTCGAACTGGGGGTCCTGCAACCGGACCGAGATGATGGCCGTCAGGCCCTCGCGGATGTCCTCCCCGAGGAGGTTGTCTTCCTTCTCCTTCAGCGTCCCTTTGGCCCGGGCGTACTTGTTGAGCACGTTGGTCAGGGCCTTCTTGAAGCCCTCCTCGTGCATCCCGCCGTCGACCGTCGAGATGCCGTTGGCGAACGAGTGGATGCTCTCGTAGAAGCCGGTGTTCCACTGGAGGGCGATCTCGACCTCCATGGTCTCCTCGCGCTGCTCGAACGAGCTGACCTTGCGGAAGAGCGCCTCCTTGGAGGCGTTCAGGTGCCGCACGAAGTCGATGATGCCGTCCTTGTAGCGGAAGGTCTGGGGCTCGTTGGCGCCGGGCCGCTCGTCCGTGAAGCGGATCTCGAGGCCCTTGTTCAGGAACGCCATGATCTGGAGGCGCTCGACGACGGTCTGGGCCCGGAACTCGACCTCTTCGAAGATCGTCGAGTCGGGCCAGAACGACACCGTCGTCCCCGTGCGACCCCGCGGCGCCGACCCCGTCACGACGAGCGGACCGGCCGGGCGCCCGCCGTCGCGGAACTCCATGCGGTGGTGGTCGCCGTCGCGGTCGATCTCGAGGACGAGGCGGGTCGAGAGGGCGTTGACCACCGAGACGCCCACGCCGTGGAGGCCACCGGACACCTTGTAGCCACCGCCCTCGCCGAACTTGCCGCCGGCGTGGAGGACCGTCAGCACCACCTCGGCGGCGCTCCGGTCGGGGTACTTGGGGTGCACCCCGGTCGGGATGCCCCGACCGTTGTCGGAGACCCGTACACCGCCGTCTGCGAGCAGCGTGACGTCGATCCGGTCGCAGAACCCGGCCATGGCCTCGTCGACAGCGTTGTCGACGACCTCCCACACCAGGTGGTGGAGGCCGGAGGGACCGGTGGAGCCGATGTACATGCCCGGCCGCTTGCGGACCGGTTCGAGCCCTTCGAGGACGGTGATGTCACCAGCGTCGTAGCTCGACTGCTGGTCCGTATCCTGGCTCGTCAGCGCCACGGGCGCGCCCTTTCAACGTAGTTGGGTGCAGGGACCCGGACGGTACTGCGCACCGCCCCTCCGCACCGTCGGAGCAGTGCTCCGGCCCCGGTGACGGGGAGCTTCGACCGTTCGGCTCCGATACCCCAGTGTACCGCGATGACCATTCCGCCCGGCGCCTCGCCGAGCCCGTCAACGCCGGACGCGCACCACCAGGGACGTGGGCACCTCCCCGCCGATGGCCTGGCGGAGGCGAGCCGCCACGTCGTCGGCGAGCAGGCGCGTCTGGGTCGCCCAGGCCGGGTCGTCGGTGACCACGACGAGGGCGCTCCCTTCGAGCCGGGCGGGCCGGACCCGGGCGGCGAGCGCCTCACCGACCACCTCGGGCCACGCCGCCACCAACGGGCCGATGGCAGGCCCTCCCAGGCCGAGGCGGGTGCCGAGCTGCCCGAGGGAACGGGCCAGGCGGACGGGCTCGCGCGGGCCTCCCTCGGACACCCAGGTCGAGCGCCGGGGGCTCACCGATCTCCCACTCTGCCGAGGACGACCGTCGCGGCGACCGGCACGGCAGTCGGTGGCGGCACGGCCGTGGTGAGCAGCGTCTGCCCAGGCGGAACGCTCGCCAGCAGGGCACTGGCCCGGCCGTGGTCGAGCTCCGAGAAGACGTCGTCGAGGAGGAGGACCGGTGGCGTGCCCGCCCGCGCCGCGGCCAGGCGGTGGGCGGCCAGGCGGAGAGCGAGCGCGAGGGTCCGCTGCTCGCCCTGGGAGGCGTGGGTGCGGGCCGGCAGGCCGTCGAGGTCGAGCCCGACCTCGTCCCGGTGGGGACCCACCAGCGTGGTGCCACGGGCGAGGTCGTCGGCCCGGCCACGGGCGAGGGCGTCTGCGAGGGACCCGTCCCACGAGCGGCGGTAGCCGAGGCCGACAGTGGTGGGCGTGCCGGTCAGCTGACCGACGGTCTCGGTCGCTTCCGGGCCGAGACGCCCGAGGAGCAGCTCGCGAGCGTCCGCCAGGGCGGTCCCGGCCTCGGCCAACCGCTCGTCCCACACGTCGAGGGTGGTGGCGAGGTCGCCGACGAGCCGACCCCCGGACCGTTTGAGGAGGGCGGACCGCTGACGGAGGACGCGCTCGACCGTCTCCGCGTGGGTGGCCTGGCGCGGGTCGACGAGCGCCAGGGTCTCGTCGAGGAAGTGGCGGCGTGCGGCCGGCCCCCCCCGGACCACCTCGGTGTCCTCGGGGGCGAAGACCGTGGCGCGAAGGGCGTCGTCGAGGTCGGAGCGCCGGCGGACCGGCTGGCTGTTGACCAACGTGCGCGACCGGGCGACCGTCGACACCTCGGCGTCGATCGACACGGCCCGCTCCCCTTCCACCGCCACACCTCGGACGACCGCGGCAGTGGCCCCGACCCGCACGAGCGCCTCGCGGGGCACCCCCCGGAACGACTGCTGGGTAGCGAGGTAGGCGACGGCCTCGAGCACGCTCGTCTTGCCCGTCCCGTTGGCGCCGGTGACCACGGTCACCCCCTCCGGGTCAGGCTCCAGCAGGAGCTCCCGCAGGCAGCGGAAGTCGGTGAGGGCGAGCGAGCGGAGGTACACCGTTCGTCGTTCAGGACACCCGGACGGGCATGAGCAGGTACTGGAACTCCGTGTCGTCGGCGGCCCGGACCGTCGCCGGCTTGCTGGCGTCGGTGGTGAGGACGACGACCTCGTCACCGGGGACGGCCTCGACGCCGTCGATGAGGTAGGCGGGGTTGAAGGCGACCGTGAGGTCCGTCCCGTCGAAGTCGGCGTCGACCGTCTCGCTGGCATCGCCGATCTCCTGTGAGACGACGGTGAGGTCGACCCCCCCTTGGCGCATCGACAGGCGGACGGGGGTCGTGTTGTCGCGCACGAGCAGGCGGACGCGGCGCAGGGCGTCGAGGAGGCTGTCCTTGCCCACGTGGAGCCGGTTCGGGTACGAGGGCGGGATGAGCTGTCCGTACTCGGGATAGGTGCCGTCCAGCAGGCGGGTGCTGATCCGGACTCGCCCGGCGGTGAAGGTCATGTCGTGGCCGCTGAACGAGATGCCGATGCCCGCTGGGGCATGGTCCCGCTCCGCAGCGCTGCCGTCCTCGAACGCGGCGGGCGCATGGTTGCCGCCCTCGGCCAACTGCGCCACCCCTGGCACCCGCTGGAGCTCGGCCAGGGCGCGGGCGGGCACCAGGATGTGCGCGGCGTCGAGGACAGGACCACTGACGGGGAGGTCGCGCAGGGCCAGCCGATAGGAGTCGGTGGCCACGAGCCGGATCCCCTCCCCTTCGGAGGCGACGAGCACGCCGGTGAGGAGGGGACGGGCGTCGTCCGTGGACGCGGCACGAACGACCTGACGCACGGCGTCGAGGAGGGCGCGGGCAGGCAGCGACGTGGACGGTGCGGGTGGTTCCTCAGGGACGGGGAACTCCTCGAGGGCGAACGTCTGCAAGCTGAAGTGCGAACGGGCAGCGGCGATCTCCACCCGGTCGTCGCTGCTCTCGATGGTGACGGCTCCCGGTTCGAGGGACCGCACCACGTCGACGAGCAGCCGGGCGGGAGCGACCATGGCGCCGTCGTCGATCCCGATCACCTCCGAGGTCACCGAGATCGTGAGATCGCGGTCGGTCCCCGTCGCGGTGAGCTCGTTGGCGGCCACCGAGACGTAGACCCCACCAAGCGCCATCGACGTGGTCCCTCGGGTGCTCGCCGCCCGACCGGCTGTGGTCAAGGTCTCGACCAACGAGTCACGTTCGCAACGGAACTTCACTCCTGGGTCCTTTCGTCGGGTTGCCCGTCTTCTTGGTTCTGAATTGAGAGAGCAACGGTAGTAAGGGGTGTGGATTGGGGACAACACCCGATCGTCGCAGGTGAGCGGCGGGATCGCCGTGCACAGGTCGTCCACGGTTTCCCCGGTCTGGCGTCCCGGGGGTGCCCGGAGCGTGACGGGTTCTGGACAAGTTCATCTCCGGTCACAGATTGACCACAGGGCGACGGCCGTCCGTCCACAGGTCGTCCACAGGTCGTGGACGACGGACAAGGAGCCGGCCAGGCGCGTGCGTCGTCGGGCCGGGAGCCGACGTCGTGGCCGGGGCGCTCAAGTCGACCCGTTCTTGATCCGCAGGATGAGCTCGGTGACCTGGTTGTAGATCTGGTGGCGCTCCTTCATGAGGTTCGAGATCTTGTCGACGGCGTGGATCACCGTCGAGTGGTCGCGGTTGCCGAACTCGCGTGCGATGGCTGGGTAGCTGAAGTCGGTGAGGTCGCGGAACACGTACATGCTGATCTGGCGGGCGATGACGAGGGGCCGTCGGCGGTTCGGGCCGCGCAGCTCGTCGATGGAGAAGCCGAACATCTCCGAGGTGGCCTCGAGGATGATCTGGGGGGTGATCCGGCGGGGCTGGTTGGCCGAGAGAATGTCAGAGAGCACGTGCTCGGCCAGCTCACGCCGGAGCGGCAGACGGTTGAGGCTGGCGTACGCGGTGACGCGGATCAACGCACCCTCGAGCTCGCGGATGTTCTCGGTGACATGGGTGGCGATGAGCTCCAGCACGTCGTGGGGGACCGAGACGCGCTCTCGTTCGGCCTTGGTCTGGAGGATGGCGAGGCGGGTCTCGAGCTCGGGTGGTTGCACCTCGGTGATCAGGCCCGACAGGAAACGACTGCGGAGGCGGTCTTCGAGGGTCGCCATCGACTTGGGAGGGCGGTCCGACGTGAGCACGATCTGCTTGGCGGCGCCGTAGAGGGAGTTGAAGGTGTGGAAGAACTCCTCCTGCAGCGACTCCTTGCCCTCCATGAACTGGACGTCGTCGATGAGCAGCACGTCGCACTCGCGGTAGCGGCGCTTGAACGCCGTGGTCGTGTTGGTCCGGATGGCGTCGACGAACTCGTTCATGAACGTCTCGGTCGAGACGTAGCGGACGTGGTGCCCGGAGAAGTTCTCCTCGACGTAGTTGCCGATGGCGTGGAGCAGGTGGGTCTTGCCGAGCCCGGCGTCCCCGTAGATGAAGAGGGGTTGTGGAAGCTGTGCTCCGAAGCCCTGCGCGAACAGGTCTCGGAGTCGAGCTGGCAGGCCTACCTGTCGGGGA
>JAJZJT010000101.1 GCA_021809995.1 Actinomycetes bacterium | reverse complement strand
TGAGATGGAGGCGCTTCGGCGCCGTGAGATGGAGGCGCTTCGGCGCCGTGAGATGGGGTCCCATCTGCGTAATTACGCCGCTGTGGTACGCTGCCGACGTTGCACGTCTACCTGCGCGTGAGGGTGCTCCACGCCTTCGACGTCAGGTGGAGGTTGACCTCGAGCGAGGAGCACGCCATGGCAGCAGGGGGCAGACCACCTCGGGCGCCCGACGACGCGAGCGCCGAGACGGGCTTCCGCGGTCCGCAGGTCTGCTCGATCGTCGGCATCACCTACCGCCAGCTCGACTACTGGGCGCGCACCGGCCTGCTCCGGCCGTCGATCGCCGACGCGCAGGGGAGCGGCACCCAACGTCGGTACTCCTACAGCGACCTCGTGGAGCTGAAGGTCATCAAACGGCTCCTCGACGCCGGGCTCAAGCTGCAGCAGGCCCGGCAGGCGGTCACCTGCCTGCGCGAGCACCTCGGCGGGGACCTCGCCACCGCCCGGCTCGTCCTCGCCGGCAACCGCTCGGTGCTGGCCTCGTCGAACGGCGAGGTCATCGACCTGTTGGCCGGTGGCCAGGGCGTCTTCAACGTGCTGTCCCTCTCCGGCGTCGTCGACGAGCTCAACGCCGCCATCGTCGAGCTGTCTCCGCAGTCGCGCTCCGCATCGGGTGCAACGAGTCCCGACGGCGACGAGCGCCCCGGCGACGAGCCCGGCACCGGGCGGCGCGAGGCAGCCCGGCGTTGACGGGGATGGGCGACCTCTCCGGCAGCCGCAGCTCGGTGGCCGAGGTGCGCTTCGCCCACGAGTCCGAGCTGCGCTTCGCCCGCATCCTCGACTTCTACGGGGTGCCCTGGGAGTACGAGCCCGTCGAGTTCGCGCTGGCATGGGACGAAGCCGGCCGGCCGTCGGCAGGGTTCCGGCCCGACTTCTGGCTGCCGGACCAGAAGCTCTTCGTCGAGCTCACCACCTTGAGCCAGCGACTGGTGACGAAGAAGAACGGAAAGGTGCGCCGTCTCGCCGCGCTGTACCCCGACGTGCGGGTCACGCTCCTGCACCAGCGAGACACCCTCGCCCTGCTCGCCACCTACGGGGTAGCGGGGGACGGCCTCGACCCCTGGGCCGAGGCCACGCCCGCGTGAGCCGGGCGAGCGGCCCGGTCCACGGCTCCGCCGTCGCGGTGACGGCTATCCTCGCCTCGTGAACGACGAGCCCTCGACGACCGTTCACGCGGCTCCTGCGCCGAGCGGCCCGGCGACGGTCACGTCGCGACGAAGCGCCCTCTTCGACGAGCACGTTGCCCTCGACGCGAAGCTCACCGACTTCGGCGGCTGGGAGATGCCCCTCAGCTACCCGGACGGCACGATCGCCGAGCACCGGGCGTGCAGGACGGCGACGGCGATCTTCGACGTCAGCCACCTCGGCACCGTCCGCGTGTCAGGGGCGGACGCGCTCGCCCGCCTGCAGGCGACGCTGACCAACGACCTGACGCGCGTCGGGCCCGGCCGGGCCCAGTACACACACCTGCTCGACGACGGAGGTGGCGTCGTCGACGACCTGATCGTGTGGTGGCTCGACGAGGACACCTTCGACGTGATGCCGAACGCGTCCAACACGTCGGCCGTCCTCGCCGCGCTCGGCGGGACGGACACCACGGCGACGCGTGCCGTGCTCGCCGTCCAGGGGCCTGGCGCCCGCTCCGTCGTGGGAGCCGTCCTTCCCGACGCCGCCGGGGTGGCGCGCTTCTCCGTCGTCCGCGCCGAGCTGGCCGGCACCCCGTGCGTCGTGGCCGGGACCGGGTACACCGGCGAGGACGGGCTCGAGCTCGCCGTGCCCGCCGAGTCGGCCGTCCCACTGTGGCGCGCTCTGGTCGCGGCCGGGGCAGTGCCCGCCGGGCTGGGTGCCCGCGACACGCTGCGCCTCGAGGCCGGGCTCCCGTTGCACGGCCACGAGCTCGGGCCCGGCATCACCCCGCTCCAGGCCGGGCTCGGTTGGGTCGTCGCTTGGGAGAAGCCCTCGTTCCGGGGCCGGGAAGCCCTCTCGACCGAGCGGGCGAGTGGGCCTTCGCGTCACCTCGTCGGCATCGCTACCGACGGACGCCGACCCCCCCGTGCCGGCGACGCCGTCGAGGTGGCCTCGGGCGCGACCGGAGAGGTCACCAGCGGCAACTTCTCGCCAATGCTCGGCCACGGGATCGCCCTGGCCCTCATCGACGGGCCCACGCCGGAGGCAGGGACCCCGGTGGTGGTCCGGGCTCGACGCGAACCGCTCGCCGGCCGGGTGGCGGCCACCCCGTTCGTCAGACCCGGCCAGTTCGCGCCAGGCTCTGACCCGTCTCCCGACTGACAGGAGCGTTCCCTGCCCGCCGGCGCCTCGCGGCGCCGATCACCGGCTGGCGGACGCCCCGACGACACCGCCCGGAACCGAAGCGAAGGAGCCGACCCCGTGGGCACCTACACGCCGCACACCGACGACGAGATCGCCGACATGCTCGCCTTCCTCGGGCTCGAGGCCCTCGACGACCTCTTCGCCGCCGTTCCCGAGGCGATCCGCCTCCAGCGCCGGCTCGAGCTCGCCGACGGGGCAGGGGAGCCCGATGTCCTCGCGCACCTCGCCGAGCTCGCCGAGGCCAACCTCGCCCGAGCCGACCGCATGACGTGCTTCGCCGGCGGCGGCGCATACGACCACGAGGTGCCCCACGTGACGCGCGCGCTCGCCGGGCGCTCCGAGTTCGTCACCTCGTACACCCCCTACCAGCCCGAGGTGGCCCAGGGCGTCCTGCAGGCCGTCTTCGAGTACCAGACCATGGTGGCCCGGCTCTCGGGGCTGCCGATCTCGAACGCCTCCCTCTACGACGGCGCAGCCGCCCTCGTCGAAGCGGTGAACCTGGCCGTCGCCGCTGCCGGGAGGGCACGCGTGTGGGTGTCGGCCGGCGTGCACCCGCACTGGCGACAGGTGCTGGCCACTGCAGCGGCAGGAACCGGCCACCGGGTCGAAACGGTCCCGCTGGCCGACGGCGTGACCGCCTGGCCCGACCCCGGCACCGACGAGCCGCCCGGTGTCGTCGCCGTCGCCCTGCCCAACTACCTCGGCTGCCTCGAGGACCTCTCGGCCGCCAGGCGACTGTGCGACGTCTCGGGCGCCCAGCTCGTGGTGGCCTTCGACCCCGTGTCCGTCGGCCTGCTCCGCTCGCCCGGCGAGTGGGGTGCAGACGTGGCCGTCGCCGAAGGGCAGCCCTTCGGGACGGCCCTCGGGTTCGGCGGTCCCTACCTCGGGTTGTTCGCGACCACGCAGGCCCACGTGCGCCGGCTACCGGGACGACTGGTGGGCGAGACCGTCGACGTGGACGGCCGACGCGCCTACGTCACGACGCTGCGTGCCCGCGAGCAGGACATCCGGCGCGAGAAGGCCACCTCGAACGTCTGCACCAACCAGACGCTCATGGCCGTGACCGCCGCCATCCAGCTGGCCTGGCTGGGCACCTCTGGTCTCGTGGAGGTGGCCACGCGTTGCGCCCAGGGGGCCCACTATGCGCGCGACGCCCTCCTCGCCCTCGACGGCGTCGAGCCCTACGCCTCCGCACCGGTGCTGCGCGAGTTCGCGCTCCGGCTCCCCGTCGCTGCCGACCTGCTGGTCGAGCGCATGGCCGAGGCGGGCTTCCTCGCCGGCATCGCGCTCGGCGAGCACTACCCAGGAGGTTCGCACGCCGTGCTGGTCACCGTGACCGAACGCCGCACCCGCCGCGAGATCGACGCCTACGTCGCCGCCTTCGCCGACGCGGTGCGACCATGAGCGGCCCCACCGCTCCCCAGGGCGCGACCTACCCCCGGAGCGTCCCCGAGCCTGCCGCCGGCCCTGCCGCCGGCGGCAGGGCTTCCAGCGCGCCGCTGCTCGGCACCGATGCCGAGCCGACCGTCTTCGAGCTGTCGGTCCCCGGACGCCGGGCGTGGTCGCTGCGGACGACCGGCGTGCCCGAGGTGCCCGTGTCGGAGCTCGTCCCCGCCTCGTTCCGGCGCGACCACCCGGTTGCACTGGCCGAGGTGTCCGAGCGGGATCTCGTGGCCCACGTGACGCGCCTGTCCCATCGGCAGTTCTCGGTCGACCTCGGCGCCTATCCGCTCGGGTCGTGCACGATGAAGTACAACCCGAAGGTGTGCGATGCCGTCGCCGCCCTCGACGGGCTGGCCGGCGTGCACCCTGCCGCACCGGCCGCGCTGACCCAGGGCTGGCTGGCGCTCCTCGTCGAGCTCGAGGACGCGCTCTGCGAGATCACCGGCATGGCAGCGGCCACCCTCCAGCCGGCCGCCGGCGCGGCCGGCGAGCTGACCGGTCTCCTCCTCATGCGGGCGTGGCACGCGGCCCACGGGTCGCCCCGCCACCGGGTCGTCATCCCCGACTCGGCGCACGGGACGAACCCCGCCTCGGTGACGCTCGGCGGCTACGAGGTGACCACCGTGCCGAGCGACGACCGGGGCTGTGTCGACCTCGCAGCGCTGCGGCGCGTCCTCGACGACGACGTCGCCGGCATCATGCTCACCAATCCCAACACGCTCGGGCTCTTCGAAGAGGACATCACCGCCATCGCCGCGGCGGCCCACGAGGTCGGCGCCCTCCTCTACTACGACGGTGCCAACTTGAACGCCATCCTCGGCGTCGTACGACCGGGGGACATGGGCTTCGACATCGTCCACATGAACCTCCACAAGACCTTCGCCACCCCCCACGGCGGCGGCGGGCCAGGTGCGGGGCCGGTAGCGGTCGCCGAGCGCCTCGTGCCGTTCCTGCCCGGTCCCCGGCCGGTCGCCCTCGAGCCCGACGAGGGAGGGAACGCTCGCTATGGGTGGGCCGAGCCGGCCCGCTCGATCGGGCGGGTCCACGGGTGGCACGGCAACGCGCTCGTGCTGGCCCGGGCCCTCGCCTACCTGCTCGTCAACGGGGGCGACGGGCTGCGGCGCGTCGCCGAGCTCGCCGTGCTCAACGCCAACTGGCTCCGAGCCCGGCTGCGCGGCACCTTCGACGCACCGTACGACCGGCCGTGCATGCACGAGGCCGTCCTCTCGGCCCGCACGCTGCGGAGCCAGTGCGGCGTCAAGGCACTCGACGTCGCCAAGCGGCTGCTCGAGGAAGGCTTCCACGCCCCGACGATCTACTTCCCCCTCATCGTCGAGGAGGCCCTGATGATCGAGCCCACCGAGACCGAGAGCCTCCAGACCCTCGAAGCCCTCGCCGAGGCCCTCGAGCGCATCGTCGCCGAGGCGGCGGCCGACCCCAGTGCGGCCGCCGAGGCACCGCGGCACACGCCGGTCCGGCGCCTCGACGAGGCCCGGGCGGCCCGGCACCTGATCGCCACCTTCGACGACCGGGGCTGAGGTCCGATCGTCGGGGAGAGCCCGCTCAGCCGGTCGGCACCGACCGGCCGAGCAGCCAGCCCACCCCGGCGAGCAGGTCGGCGACCGTCCACGTAGGCCCGACGACCGACGGGTCGTTCAGCTCCTGCAGCCCATCGACACCGAGCATCGTGCGCAGGCGGGCAGGCACCGACGACGGCGTGACCGCGGGGGAGGCGGCGGTCGCGAAGCGCTCGTCGCCGCCGGGGCCGAGGAGGAAGTACCCGGCCGAGTGGGTCACGACGGTCGTCGGCACCGTGCCCGTCTGCCAGTCGGGGATGGCCCCGGCGGGCGCCCGTGCCGTGCCGGCGTAGACGTAGAAGAACCGGTTCACGGCGGCCACCTCGGCCGCGCTGCCGGTGAGCAGCGTCCATCCCACCCCCGCTCGGGCCGCATAGGCGCGCAGGCGCGCCGGGGTGTCGACGGTCGGGTCGACCGAGTACTCGACCACGCGGACGCGGCGGGCGAGCCCGGCCCTGGCCAGCGCGTGCTCCGCCGAGAGGAAATTCGCCGCGGTGAGCGGCGCGACGGCCTGTCCGGCCGTGACGAAGGGGGCGAGGACCACCACCGAGCCCCGCAGCTGCGAGAACGCGAACGGCGCCCCGCCGGCCGTCACCAGGTGGAGCGATGTGGGGACCGGCCGGCGCTGGACGATCCCGAGCGAGGCAGACGGCGGCCCGGGTGGCCCGGGCGAGGAGCACGCGGTGAGCAGCGCCCCGGCAGCGACGATCGTCATGATGGACGCCCCGACGGCCGCGAGGTGGCGGCGCTCGACGCGCCGCGTCCTGCTCTGTCGAAGACGACGGAGCGACGGGTCGGACGGCGCGGTGCGGGCGTGCGCGTGCGCCCTGGTCACTCGAGGAGGTCGGGCTGCTCCCGCACGATCCGGTCGAAGAGCGGCTGGAAGCTGAACCAGCCTGCCGCGTGGGAGCCGACCTGACCGGCGGTCAGACGGGCCATGTCCGGGTCGATGAGCACCGGGGCGCCGGCCGCCGAGGCGAGCAGCTGCGCCTGGCACGAGCGCTCCATGGTGATGAACCACCAGGCAGCCTCCTCGATCGAGTGCCCGACGGTGAGGAGCCCGTGGTTGCGCAGGATGGCGGCCTTGTTGTCACCGAGGGCGTGGGCGATGCGCTTGCCCTCGGCGACGTCGACCACGACACCCGTGTAGTCGTCGAAGACGGCATGGTCCTCGAAGAAGGCGCAGACGTCCTGGGTGATCGGGTCGAGCAACCGACCGAGCGCCGAGAACGCCTTGCCGTGCACCGAGTGAGCGTGGGCGGCGGCGACGACATCGGGCCGGGCGGCGTGCACCTGGGAGTGGATGACGAAGGCCGCCGTGTTGACCGGAGCGTCGCCCTCGACGACGGTCCCGCGGTCGTCCACGAGGATCAGGTCCGACACCCGGATGTGGCCGAAGTGCATGCCGAACGGGTTGACCCAGAAGTGGTCGAGACGCTCGGGGTCCCGTGCCGTGATGTGCCCGGCGACGCCTTCGTCGAAGCCGAAGCGCGAGAAGAGGCGAAAGGCCGCCGCCAGGCGCTGCTTGCGATAGAGGCGTTCGTGGTCGGGGTTCTCGAAGCTCCTGGTGGCTGGCAGGGCGGCGGGCGTCGGCATGCGGTGCCTCCTTGGTCCGGGACGACCGTTCGGGGCCATCGGCGAGTCTACGCACCTGGTCGAAGCTCGCCTGGGCGGACGGTGACCGCAGCGGGACGTCCAACGGGTGAGCCGGACGGACCCGTCGGTCGGCCTAGCCAACTTGACATAATGTACATTCTCGGCGGTTTAGGGGAGCGCCGGACAAGTGCCCCAGCCGTCCGCCGCCTGGCTGCCGGAGTGGCGCCCAGGACGACCCCGGTGGACGTTACCTGGGCCGCGACGGCGAGCAGCAGGTCCCTTCCGGACACCTCGGCGAAGCGGACGAGGGTGTCGACGTCACGGGTCGGAGGGTGCGGCTGTGTGAGCCGGCACATGACGGCGAGCCCTCCGATGAGGGTCCTCTCCGGGACGGCTGCCGCGTCGACGGCGTCGAGGACGGCGAAGACGGGGTGCGCGACGGACCGTCCCTGGTCGTGTCGCAGGTCGAAGGTGCGGACGATCGCGAGGCGGGTCGGGGCCACCGTCACCGTGGCAGCGTGCCCGCCGACGGCCGACGGCCGGCGGCCGGCGCCGCACCGTAGCGCTGTACGGCCGTGCGCAGGGCAGCCTCCGAGGGCACGAAGAGGTCGACCGGTGCGAGGTCGCCGAGGACGACCGGCGCCACCCACGCTGCCACAGCCCGAGGACCGCGCAGAGCCCAGCGGTCCGGCACCGAGCGCCCGGCGTTGCGCAACCCCCCTCAGCGCATCCGACACGCCACCGACGGAGCACCCGGTGTCGGCGGCGAGTGCCCGGACGGTCGGAGCACCGGTGCCACCCGCAGCCGACGTCTGCACGAGGTAGGCGGCGGCGACCTCTCGGCTGACCGCCGTGGTGAGTGCCGGCGGGCCCGGCGGAGTCAGGACGACCGGCTCGACGTCGGCCTCCACACGCAGGCCCGGACCAAAAAGGCGCACGTGCCCCCGGCGCCGCTCGAACCAGCCCCGGCCCACCTCCTCGAGGACGGCCCGGGCCGGCGGAGGGATCGAGCCCGCCACGAGGACACCGACGTCTCCGCCTCGTCGGCCCCCGCGACGATCCTGCCCACGGCCTCCGGGTTGGGCACCCCGGCGCTCGCGACCCCCAGGCGCAGCGGGCGTCCGTCCACGTCCGCCACCAGGGACCAGGCCTCCGTCGTGGCGAGCGTCGCCGGCACCCGGAGACGGTGCAGCGCCGCTGCCAGTTCGAGCGCCGCTTCCTGCTCGTCGGACCTGGCCACGACGTGCGTGTACCAGTGCTCACTCCAACGGAACACCGAACAGCCGGCGTGTGGCACCGGCCGGCCGGTCACCGGCTCACGCCGCGCCGGCTCGCTCAGGAGGTCCGAAGCGGCACGTCGGGCGTCGTGGCCGGCCCCCCGGACCCGGCAGCACGACGGACCTGGCAATAGCACGAGAAGCGACCGCCCCCGGACTGCTTCGCCTGGTACATGGCGAGGTCACTGCGCCGGATGAGCTGGTCCGGGTCGACGCAGTCACCACCGGCGAGCGCGAAGCCGACGCTGGCGCTGGGCACCACGCTCGTGCCGCCGACCTCGAGCGGCGAGCCGAGCACCTCGACCAGGCGGCGGGCGATCACCTCGGCCTCGGGACCGTCGGTGACCCCCGGCGCCATGATGGCGAACTCGTCACCTCCCAGGCGGGCCACGCGGTCCTCGCGTCGGGCGCTCGCCCGGAGCCGGCGCGCCACCTCGACGAGGAGCCGGTCGCCCGCCTCGTGACCGTAGGCGTCGTTGACGTCCTTGAACCCGTCGAGGTCGACGAAGAAGACGGCCACCCGGCCCGGTGAGGATCCCTCCTGCTCCCAGGCTCGTGCAAGCTGCTGGTAGAAGGTGGCGCGGTTGTCCAGCCCGGTCAGGGCGTCGGTCCCGGCCAGGCGGAGCAGCTCGGCCTTGGTCGACACCACACTGGCCGCCACCCACGCGATGGCCTCCCCGATGAGGACCATGACCGGCACGACCATGACGGTCGAGGCGAGCGTCCAGGCCGGCTCGTAGCGCAGCACCAACGGCGCCAAGTACGACGCGGTCAGCAGCGGCGAGACGGCCAACGACGTCCACCGGCGCTGGGTGAGGCCGATCCACACGAAGACGACCGGGTAGAAGATGCTGTAGCGGTACGGGTCGAGGCCTCCGTTGTAGTTGTGCACGGCGATGAGCACGAAGGCGGACGGCACCACGATCGCCGCGCACGTCCAGGCCGGCAGGCGCTTCCACGGCAGGCCGGCCAGCACGAAGCCCTCGATGCCGGCCACGACGCCGATCACGACCACCATCCCGTGGTTGAGATCGGGCGACGAAGGAAGGAGCGTGCTCAGCGCCGTCACGCACCCCGACACCAGGAAGAGGACCGCCGCGAGCTTCCCGCTGGCGTCGACCGTGAGAACGCCCACCTCGGTCGACCGAAGGAGCGACCACCGCCGGCTGGCCGTCGCCGGACGTGCGGGAACGTCGGAGGTCGCCACCTCTCTCCTATCGGCCCGTGCCGTGGCACCCTTGACCTCGCCGTCGACGGCGGGCCGGGCCGACGAGGACGACGCGCTCCCCCGGGCGGTGTCGCCGGCGCCGCCACTGGACCAATCTGCAGGAATTGCACACGTAGTGCAATTCTAAATAGGCTCTCCTGACAGATCCGTGGGTCGTTCACGCAGCTGCTCGGCTCGGCAGTGGCGGGCAGTAGCCACCCCGATCGAGCAGGGCGAGAGCGATCAGGTGCTCGGGCTTGGCGA
>JAJZJT010000100.1 GCA_021809995.1 Actinomycetes bacterium | reverse complement strand
CCCGGGGGTCGGCCCGGCCACCGGCCCGGGGGTCGGCCCGCCAGGTGGCCGCGTGACGAGGCCGGCGACCACCGCGGCCAGCCCAGCCGGGTCGAGCAGCGGCGCGAGCACAGGACGCAGCCCGCACCGTGCCACGCCGGCAGCGTCGGCGGCGTCGGACCTGTCGACCACGAACGACCCGACCAGACCGGGGAACCGCCGGGCGTAGAAGGCAGCCACGCCAGCGGGGGTGTCCGTGTCGCCGCTCGCCGCCAGCACCGTTCGCCGAGCCCGGGTGTGGTGCTCGACGGCCGCGGGCGGCGGCGTCGCCACCACGGTCGGCGAGACCGCCACCACCGTGCCGGCCCCGCCCAGCGCCTCGGTGACGCCGCCGAGGCGGAGGATCGTGCCGATGCTGGTCGCAGGGTTGCTCGGGCCGAGCACGACAGCGTCGGCCCGGGCGAGCGCGTCGAGGACCGCCGGGGTGGCGTTCCCGCGGGCGACGACGACCTCCCTGACCGGCGGCATGGCGCCGGCGCCGACGTACCACTCCTGGAAGCTGCACTGTCGCCCGTCGGCGAGCACCAGCCGCGTCGGGCACGGGACGTCCGACGCCGGCAGCACCGTGAAGCCGTGGGCTCCGAGGCGACGGGCCAGCTCCCCGACCGTCTCGGTCAGCGACGCCCCCGCCCGCAGCCGCTCGGTCCGGAGGAGGTGAGTGGCGAGGTCGCGGTCGCCGACGCCGAACCACCCGTCCTCGCCGAGGTCCTCGAGCGCTGTCCGCGTGGCGAACGTGTCGCCGACGAGCCCCCACCCCCGCGCCCGGTCGAGCCGCCCGCAGGCCGCATAGAGCACGGTGTCGAGGTCGGGGCAGACGCGGAGGCCGTGCCAGTCGAGGTCGTCCCCGACGTTCACCACGACGGTCAGCCTGCCTGGGGCAAGGGCGCGTGCGAGCGCCGGGGCGAGGTGGGCACCGCCGAGCCCGCCGGTGAGCAGCACCGTGCCACCCCCGGTCACCGGGCCGGCCTCCCCCGACGTCTCGGGCCCGGCCGACCAGCGAGCGCTCGCCGGGTGGCCGTGCCCGCCCGGCGCTCTGTCCGGTGTCCCCGGGCCCATTTACCATAAGTCATCTGCTCTACATATATCTCGCTACTTGACTCAAGAGTCAAGGAGGTGCAAGGTTCGAATTGCGGCGTCGTCACGATCTCGGGCGACCGTGCCCTGCAGGGGAGCCCGACGGCACTCGGCACCGGCCACGGCCCGTCCCGTCGCCCCACGACGCGGCCGCCCGCTGCCGGAGCGGGCGATGGGAACGAGGGGGAACGCGATGTACGCAGAGATCCCGACCGGGCTGTCGGAGGAGCACGAGGCCATCCGCACCGAGGTGCACCGCTTCGGCGCCGACGTGCTGCGGCCGGCCAGCCTCCAGCTCGACCTGCTCACACCGGGTGAGGTGGTCGAGCAGGGCTCCCCGCTGTGGAAGGTGTTCCGGGCCTGGTACGAGCTGGGCAGCCACGCCTCGTCGCTGCCCACCGCCTACGGCGGGCTCGAGCTCGACGCAGCCGCTTCGCACGCCCTGTTCGTGGAGCTGGGCTGGGCCGCCGCCGACCTGGCCATCAGCTTGGGCGTGGCGGCGATGCCGTTCCAGCTCGCTGCCCAGGTCGCGCTCCTCGCCGGCAACGACCGGCTGGTCGACGAGCTGATCCGCCCGTTCGTCGAAGACCGCGAAGCGCGCTACGTGGGCTGCTGGGCGATCACCGAGCCCGGCCACGGGTCCGACACGCTCGGGGTCGGGCGGGCCGAGTTCCACGACCCCGCCGGCGCCGGCGCGTGCCGGGCCCGCCGGGACGGCGGCGACATCGTGGTGAGCGGGCAGAAGTCCGCGTGGGTCTCCAACGGCTCGATCGCCACGCATGCCCTCCTGTTCTGCACGATGGAGGAGTCGCGGGGCATGGCGGGTGGGGCGGTCGTCATGGTGCCGCTCGACCTGCCCGGGGTGAGCCGGGGGGCACCGCTCGACAAGCACGGCCAGCGCGCCCTCAACCAGGGCGAGATCTTCTTCGACGAGGTTCGCGTCCCCGGGTGGTGCCTGCTCGCCGACCCCGACCTCTACCCGACGGCGCTCGAGCTGACGCTCTCGCACGCCAACTCCGGCATGGGCGCCGTGTTCACCGGGCTCGCCCGGGCCGCCTTCGAGGAGGCCCTCACGTATGCCCGCGAGCGGGTCCAGGGCGGCAAGCCCATCGCCGAGCACCAGCTCGTCCAGTCGAAGCTCTTCACCATGTTCGCCCGCTACCAGCAGGCCCGGGCCCTCTCGAAGGCGGCGATGGTCGGCCTGTCGGAGCTCGGCGGGATCGGTGGGCTGGCCCACGCCATCAGCTCCAAGGTCACCTGCACCGACACGGCCTTCGCCGTGGCCAGCGACGCCGTCCAGGTCTACGGAGGCACGGGCATGGTCCGGGGCATCCTCGTCGAGAAGCTCCTGCGCGACGCCCGGGCGTCGCTGATCGAGGACGGCGTCAACGAGTTCCTCGGCCTGGTGGCCGCCCGGCAGCTGGTGGACTCCTATGCCTGCTGAGCCCATCGGCACGCGGCGCCGGATCGCCGACCACCGCGGGCAAGGACCGGCTGGCCCGGGTCGTCCCGGCACGGACGCGAGCCGATGACCCGGGCGCAGTCGGCCATCGAGCTCCTCGTGCGCGAGCGCGCCCGCGCTCACCCCGACGCGCCGTGGCTGGTCTTCGGGGACGAGACCTTCACGTGGGCGGAGGTGCTGGGCTACGCCCGGCGCGCCGCCAACGGTTGGCTCGAGCTCGGGGTCCGCCCGGCCGACCGGGTGGCCATCCTCCTCGGCAACTGCCCCGAGTTCGTCTGGGCGTACCTCGGCCTGCTCCTGATGGGCGCGGGCCCGGTGCCGGTCAACACCGCCCAGCGGGGCGTCACCCTCCACCACATCCTCGCCGACTCGGGCGTGCGGGCCGCCATCGTGTCGGACGCGCTGCGGCCGAGCTTCGACGAGGCCCGCGCCAGCTGCCCCGACCTCGAGCACACGGTGGTCGTCGGGGGACGGGCCGGCGACGGCATCGACTGGGACGTGGAGCGTCTCCTGTCCGGTCGCGACGCCGACCCTGTCGTCGACCTCGCAGACGCCCCGGCGGCGGCCGCCATGCTCTACACCTCGGGGACGACCGGACCACCGAAGGGCGTGGTGACCGCCAGCTACGACGCCAGCCCCATCGGAGTCCTCCTCGGGGCCGCCGGCGTCAAGCCCGGCGAGACGATGTACACGCCCTTGCCCCTGTTCCACGGGAACGCGCTCTACGTCTCGATGATCGGCTCGATGGTCCTCGACGCCCGGTTCGCGCTGGCCGAGCGGTTCAGTGCGTCACGCTTCTTCGACGACTGCCGGCGCTACGACGCGGTCGAGTTCAACGCGCTGGGGGGCATGATCTCCATCCTCCTCAAGCAGCCGCCCCGTCCCGACGACGCCGACAACCCGGTGCGGACCGTGCTGTCCGCCGGCTGCCCGCCCGACCGGTGGGAGGAGTTCGAGCGCCGCTTCGGCGTCCGCCTCGTCGAATGGTTCGGCATGGTGGACGCCCCCGGCATCCTGCTCAACACCGAGGGCCGGGTGGGCTCGATGGGCAAGCCCATCGCCGGGGTCGAGTTCGCCGTCGTCGACGACGCCGACGAGCCGGTGCCAGCCGGCCACACGGGCGAGCTCGTCTTCCGCCACCCTGCGGGCCAGCTCACCCACTACCACGGGCTCCCCGATGCCACCGAGGCCGCCTACCGGGGTGGGTGGTTCCACACCGGCGACCTGGCCAGCCAGGACGCGGACGGCTTCTACTACTACCGGGGCCGGAAGAAGGAGTCGATCCGTCGCCTCGGCGAGAACATCTCGGCCTGGGAGATCGAGACGGTCGTGAACGGCCATCCCGATGTCCAGGAGTCCGCTGCCCACGCCGTCCCTTCCGAGCTGGGCGAGGACGAGGTGAAGCTGGTCGTGGTGCCCAAGCCGGGCGTCCGACTGTCGCCCGCCGTGCTCGTCGAGTACTGCGAGGGAAAGGTCGCGCGCTACGCCGTGCCCCGCTACGTGGAATTCGTCGACGAGCTCCCGAAGACCGGCACCCAGCGGGTCCGCTACGGCGCCCTGAAGGAGCGGGGGGTGACACCGGCCACCTGGGACCGCCAGGCGAACGGGGCCGGTTCCGGCCCGGTGGGCACCTCGACCGTGGAGGAGCAGCATGCGTGACGTCCTGGTGGTCGGCGCGGGGATGACCCGTTTCGGCAAGTTCTTCGACCGCAGCGTGCGGTCCCTCGCCGAGGAGGCAGTGGCCGACGCCATGGCGGACGCCCACGTCCGCCCCGACCAGGTCGAGCTGACCGCGTTCGGCAACGCCGTCGGGGGCATCCTGCAGGGCCAGGAGATGATCCGCGGGCAGTCGGCCCTGCACCACACCGGGCTCCTCGGCGGGCCCATCGTGAACGTCGAGAACGCCTGTGCGTCGGCGTCGACGGCGTTCCACGTCGCCTGGCAGGCGGTCGCCTCGGGTTCTGCCGACGTGGCCCTCGCCGTCGGGGCGGAGAAGCTCACCCACGCCGACAAGGTCCGTTCGTTCGCCGCCATCGGCACGGCGCTCGACCTCGAGGAGGTCCCGGCAGCTCGCGAGCTGCTCTCCGCCGTCCTGCTCGGCTGGCCCCCTCCCGGTGCGGCTCCGGGAGGGGGCGGGCCGGAAGGGAGCGCGACCGGCTCGCCTGGAGCCGGCGAGGGCGCCGACGGGGCAAGTGCCCGAGCGGGGGGGACCGGCGGGACGAGCGGCGGCGGTGCTGGTACGGGAGGTGCGGGCGGCGGCGGGATGCAGAGCTCGCCGTTCATGGACGTCTACGCGGCGATGACCCGGCACTACCTCGAGCAGAGCGGCGGCACGCCCGCGGATCTCGCCGCGGTCTCGGTCAAGAACCACCGCCACGCCTCGCTCAACCCGAAGGCCCAGTACCGCGACGCGGTGACAGTGGAGGAAGTGCTGGCGAGCCGCATGGTCTCCGACCCGCTGACCGTCCTCATGTGCTCGCCCATCGCGGACGGGGCGGCCGCCCTGGTGCTGGCATCGGCGGACGCCGTGGCCAGGCTCGGGGTCCCCGGGGTCCGGGTGCTGGCGACGGTCGTCGCGTCGGGGCGTGACCGAAGCCTCGACGAGCCGAGCGTGGCCGAGCGGGCGGTGCGGCGCGCCTACGAGCTCTCCGGCGTCGGCCCCCACGATCTCGACGTCGTCGAAGTGCACGACGCGGCGGCCACAGCCGAGCTCCTCCTCTACGAGGAGCTCGGCCTGTGCGCCCCCGGAGAGGGCCCGAAGCTGCTGGCCTCGGGGGCGACAGCGCTCGGCGGCCGGGTCCCGGTCAACCCGAGCGGCGGGCTGCTGTCGCGGGGCCATCCCATCGGGGCGACCGGGTGCGGCCAGCTGGTCGAGCTCGTCGACCAGCTGCGCGGACGGTGCGGAGCCCGGCAGGTCGAAGGGGCGCGTGTCGCGCTCGCCGAGAACGGCGGCGGCTTCATCGGGACGGACGCGGCGGCGACGGTGATCACTGTCCTCGCCACCTGACCACCCCCGACAAGGGAAGACCCGACGGCCCGACGGCCCGACGGCCCGACGGCGACGAGACCCGCAGTCGGTCGGGTTGAGCGGCCGGCACGCAGTGCCAACGACGGCAACGACGGCAACGACGGCAACGACGGCAACGACGGCAACGACGGCAACGACGGCAACGAGGAAGGAAGGGCCATGGAGTTCAACCGAGTGGTCGGGACGAGGCGCAGCATCCGGTTCTTCAAGTCGTGGCGTCCCGTCGAGCGCGAGAAGCTGCAGGTGATGTTCGAGGCGGCCAACCGTGCGTCACGCTCGATGAACGCCGACTACTTCCGGGCGGTGGTCGTCAACCGCGACGACCTCGACGCCGAGACGCGGGACGCCTTGCGCAACCCGACCACGACCGCCGACCTCGACCTCGCCCCTACCTACATCTTCTGGTACATCGACCTCGACTACGTGGCCGGCGCCCAGGACCGCCTGAAGGAGCTGGTCGAGCAGCACGCACTGCCGGCCGCTCACGGGTGGTCGAAGGCGTACGTCGACGACTTCCTCTGGCCCCAGGTCCTCGAGCCGATCTCCAAGGACCCGAACGCCGTGGTGTTCATGGGCGCCGTCGAGACGGGCATCGCCATCTGCAACGCCATCAACGCCGCCGTCGACCAGGGCCTCGGCACCTGCATGCACGCCTTCACGGCCAACGACAAGATCAAGCCCCTCCTCGGGGTGCCCGATACCTGGTTGCCGGTCTGGCTGCAGCTGGTCGGTTACCCGGCCGAGGAGCCCGAGGCCGGCGGGCAGCGCCCCCGTCGACCGATCTCCAAGCTCTTCTTCGAGGGCCACTGCAGCCGCCCCTTCGAGGAGGACCCCGAAGTCACCGAACGGCTCGAGCGGGAGGGCATGATCCAGGCGCCCGGGCCGTTCCCCTACCGCGCCCAGGAGGTCCGGATGCTCTCGCGCATGTACGGGCTCCCCGAATGAGCGCGATCCACCCTTCCGAGGTGCGCACCCCGACGGCCGGGCCGGCGCCCGATGGCACCCCGACGGCCGGGCCGGCGCCCGATGGCCGGGTCGACGCCGACCTCGACGCCGTCGCCGCCTCGCCGGCCGCACGGCGCTGGCTCGAGCGCGACGGGGACGGGCGCGTCGGTGCGGCGCACGACGGGGAGCTCCGGCTCCTCGCACGCTTCTGTGCCTCGCTCGGGACGACCCCCGACGAGCTCGTCGCCCAGTGCACCCGCGCCACGAAGTCGGGTGACACCGCCATCAGCGCGGCGGGGCGGCGTCGGACGGACCAGGCGATCTCCGCCTTCGTCGTCGCCGAGGGAGCCGTGGGCCGGGACGCCATCGTGCTCGGGAACACGCTGCGGTCGTTCCTGATCCACAACGGCATCTTCCTGCAGGGGCCGGCCGCCATCGAGTGAGCGGGGCACCGGCCGCCATCGGGCGAGCGCCGGTCTCGTCCCAGCGGGCCGCATCGGCAGGCCGGCTCAGCCCGCCACGCGTGCACCGGCCTCACCCGTGACCATCGGCCCTAGGCGCCCCCCTCGCCGTGCGCGTGGATGGTGGTGAGGAGCCACGGGTCCCCACGACGGGGCCGTGCTCCCGAGGAGGTGGTGCGGATGTTGATGCGCTTCGACCCGTTCCGCGAGGCGGACCGGATCTTCGACGAGCTGCGGGGCCGCCAGCCCCGGGCAGCAATGCCGATGGACGCCTACCGGCGTGGCGACACGTTCTTCGTGCACCTGGACCTGCCGGGCATCGACCCGGGCTCGATCGACCTCACGGTCGAGAAGGACGTGGTGACGGTGAAGGCCGAGCGCTCGTGGCACGAGCAGGAGGGCGACGAGCTGGTCGTGTGCGAGCGACCCCAGGGCACCTACGAGCGCTCGCTCTACCTGAGCGAGAGCCTGGACGCCGAGCACCTGGACGCCAGCTACGAGCACGGCGTGCTGACCGTCCGGATCCCGGTGCGAGAGGCTGCCAAGGCCCGTCACATCCCCGTGGTGGCCGCCGGCGCACCCGAGCCGGTCGGGGCGGGCACCTCCTCCTGACCGCGCTCTCCCCCGGGGCCGCGGCGGGCGAGCCCCGGGGGTGCCCGCCACCTACTCGGGTGGGTACGAGAGGGTCGCCACCGAGCCGTGGGTCGTGCCGACGACGGTGATGCCGTTGGGCAGCGCCTGGTTCAGCTCGGCCACGTGGCTGATCACCCCGACGACGCGGCCACCGTCCTCGAGCGAGCGCAGCACGTCCACGACACCGTCGAGCGCCTGGGGGTCGAGCGAGCCGAACCCCTCGTCGACGAAGAGCGCGCCCATCTGTCGGTTGGCGCCGCCCGAGACGACATCCGCCAAGCCCAGGGCGAGCGAGAGCGCGGCCATGAACGTCTCGCCGCCCGAGAGCGTGCTGGCAGGGCGCACCTGCCCCGTGTTGACGTCGAAGACGGCGAGGTCGAGGCCGGACAGCCTGCGCCCGTCGGCCGGGCCGTCGTCGAGCCGCAGCGAGTACCGCCCGCCGGTCATCACGGCGAGACGGGCGTTGGCCTGGACCAGGACCTGGCGCAGGTACGTGGCGAGCACCCAGTGCTCGAGCGAGCGACGGGCCGCGGCGCCGGTGCCGCCCTGCCCGGCGCACAGCTGCGCCAACGTGTGGGCCTGTTCGTAGGAACGGCGGGCCTCCTCGAGGGAACGGAGCGCCTGAGCGAGAAGACCGGGGGCGGCCCGGAGCGCCACGAGGTGGCGCAGGGCGACGGCGGCCCGACCGACGAGGTCGTCGCGTGCGGCCTCGGCCGCCCGCAGGCGCTCTGCCAGCGGTGCCGGGTCGGGCCGTTCGCCAGGACCATGCCCGGTCTCGTAGGCGGTGATGCGGTCCCGCACCTGCCGTCGTCGGTCCGACCGCTCGGCAAGCTCGGCTTGCCGTCGGTGGAGCTCGTCGTCGGGGACGAGGAGGGCGGCGAGCTCGCCGGGACCGGCCAGCCCGAGCCGCTCGACGGCCCCGGCCAACGCCTCGGCGTGGTTGTCACGTGCGTCCTCGGCCCGATCGACCGCGGCAACCGTCAGGGCGAGGGCGCGTACCGCCTCGGCCAGCGCCCGCCGGGCCACGGCGTCGGCGCGCGGCGACGCGACGGCGCCGTGGCGGGCCTCGTGCCGGGCGCGGGCCCGAACGTGCCCCTGCTGACGCTCGTCGTGGCGGGCGAGATCGGTATCGAGCTCCCGCCGGGTCTGCTCGACAGAGGCGACGCCGCGGTCGTACGCGTCAGCGCGGCGACGGACCTCCTCCTCGAACGAGGCGTGGCGCGCCGCCACCTGCTCGAGCACGGCGAGCCGGCGGCCGGACGCTTCCGCTGCCGCCTCGGCCTCGACCACGCCCGGCCCGTCGCCGAGGGCCGTCCACGTCGCCTCGACCGTGGCCACCGCCTGCTTGGAGTCCCCGTGGGCACGGCGGGCCTCCTCGAGCTCGGCCTCCGCCGACTCGAGTGCGTCGTCGTCGGGGGCGCCGGGGTGGGGAGACGCCGGTGCCGGGTGGTCGGGCGACCCGCACGTCGGGCACGGGGCACCGTCGACGAGGTGGGCGGCGAGGCGGCCGGCCAGTCCGTCACGCCAGGCGGTCCGCACGGCGATCGCCGACTGCTCGGCTCGCTCGAGCGCCCCGGCGGTCGTGTCCGCCCGGCGGTGTGCATCGGCAAGGGCGGCGGCGGCCCGGGCACGGCGTCGTGCAGACTCGAGGGCCTCCTCGTCCGCCTGGTGGGCGGCCCGGACGGGCTGGAGCTGCCGGACGACGCCGACCAGGCCCGCCAGCCGCCGCCGGTCGTCGCCCAGCGTCACCCGATCGCCCCGTAGGCGGTCCTCGGCCTCGTCGAGCTCGTCACGACGCGCGGCCAGCGCCTCGGCCTCGTTGGCCAGCGCCTCGGCCTCGTTGGCGAGCTGGTCGAACGCGGCGGCGGCGTCCTCGAGCTGGCCCGCGTCGGCGTCGGCCCGGGCGGCCAGGGCGGTCGCCGCCGTCGGCAACACCAGCGCGGCGCGGTCGTAGGCGTCGACCCAGCGCTCGTCGACGGCAGCGGCGCGCTCGTCCCGGGTGTGGACGAGCCCGCCGAGCTCCTCGGTCGCCCGTCGCCAGCCGTCGACGGCGGGCCGCAAGGGCGCGACGGCAGCCGCGGTGCCGAGGGCGCGCGCCTCGTCCTCGTCGGCCCGCTCCTCGTCGGCGAACCCGGCCGCCGTGTGCAGGTCGTCCTGCCACTGCGTC
>JAJZJT010000099.1 GCA_021809995.1 Actinomycetes bacterium | reverse complement strand
TCCTCGAGTAGCCGCGCCTCGCCGGCCCGACACCACCCCGGGCGCACTCGCCGGCGGGGCGGTCCGGCGGGCGGTCCGGCGGGCGGACCTGCCGATCGGCACTGGGCCGGCTGTCGCGGGCGGCCCGACACTGGGGTGAGGTTCGGCGAGGAGGAGAACGCCATGGAGTTCCGCGACCGGCACGAGGCAGGACGTCGGCTGGGAGAGCAGCTGGTGGGCAACGGTCTCTCCGGGGCCGACGCCGTGGTCCTCGGACTGCCCCGGGGTGGTGTCCCGGTCGCTGCCCTGGTGGCCGAGGCGCTCGACGCCCCCCTCGACGTCATCGTCGTCAGGAAGCTGGGCGTCCCCTTCCAGCCGGAGCTGGCCATGGGGGCGGTCGGCGAGGACGGAGCACTCGTCCTCGACCGTGACGTCGTCCGGTTGGCCGGGGTCGACGAGCACCAGGTCGCTGGCCTCGAGGCGCGTGCGCGCGCCGAGGTCGAGCGCCGGGTCGAGCGCTTCCGCGCCGGCCGACTGCCGGTCGGCCTCGAGGGCCGCACTGTCGTGGTCGTCGATGACGGCGTCGCGACGGGCTCGACGGCCCGTGCCGCCTGCCAGGTCGCCCGCGCCCGCGGCGCGTGCCGGGTGGTCCTCGCCGTCCCGGTGGCTCCTCGCGCTTGCGTCGGCTCGCTCGCCGAGGTCGCGGACGAGATGATCTGCCTCGAGATGCCCGAGCCGTTCTTCGCCGTCGGCCAGTGCTACGAGGACTTCACCCAGGTAACCGACGACGACGTCGTCAGCCTCCTCGGACGGGCGAGCGCGCGACTCCCTGCGGTCGTCGAGGCGGCGGCCGACGACCCGCCCGCACGCGACGAGGACGTCGAGGTGACAGCGGGCGCCGTGCGGCTGGCGGGACATCTGGCGGTGCCCGAGCACTGCTCGGGCACCGTGGTCTTCGTCCACGGCAGCGGCAGCAGCCGACACAGCCCTCGCAACCGGTTCGTCGCTGCCAGCCTCAACGCCGCCGGTCTCGCCACGCTGCTCTTCGACCTGCTCACCCCCGAGGAGGAGCTCGAGCGGCGCGCCGTCTTCGACGTCGAGCTGCTCGCCGAGCGGCTCGATGCGGTCACGTCCTGGCTCCTCGATCAACCCGAGGCGGCGGGACGTCGGGTCGGCTACTTCGGAGCGAGCACGGGGGCAGCGGCGGCGCTATGGGCGGCGGCCGAGCCCAGCTCGCCAGTCGCGGCCGTGGTCTCGCGGGGAGGCCGCCCCGACCTGGCTGGACCGCGTCTCGGCGACGTCCGGGTCCCGACGCTCCTCATCGTCGGAGCGGAAGACGATGCCGTCGTGCAGCTCAACCGCCATGCGCAGCGCCAGCTCACCTCGGAGAACCGGGTGGCCGTTGTAGCCGGGGCGAGCCATCTCTTCGAGGAGCCCGGGGCCCTGGAGGAGGTTGCCGACCTGGCCCGGGCGTGGTTCGTCGACCTCCTCGAGCCAGCAGTGACGAGGAAGGCGTGACGACGATGTCGACCTCGACGGGCTGGGGAAGCGACCCGGCGGGCGAACGTGACGTTCAGCCCTATTCGACGGGTGTGGTCGGGCGCGATCGTGCTGCCATGGACCGGATCGTCGTCGGTGTCGACGGCTCTGCCACCGCCGCCCAGGCGCTCGCCTGGGCGGCCGACCTCGCCGACCGGACGGGTGCATGCCTGCGGGCGGTGATGAGCTGGGAGGACCACTACGCGGACATGTGGGTGCCGGGCAGCGGCGTCGGCGTCGACCGACTGACCGTCACCCGGCGCGCCCTCGAGCACGCCGTCGGACGGGTGGCGCGAGACCATCCGTCGGTCTCGATGGAGCTGGCGCCGGTCGAGGGGCCTCCGGCACGCACGCTGGTGGCGGCGGCGGACGACGCCGACCTGCTCGTGGTGGGGAGCCGGGGGCACGGAGGCCTCGCCGGCACGCTCCTCGGCTCGGTCAGCCTCTACTGCGCCACGCACGCTCCGTGCCCGGTCGTGGTGTTCCGTGGACTGCGACGGGCCGACGCCGTCGCGAGCACGGAGGAGGCGGTGTCGTGAGGGTCGAGCCGCCACCGCTGCCACGGCGACCGACGCCCTGCGCCTGGCGGCCCGCCTGGCGGCTTGGAGGGTCGAGGAAGAGGAGAAGAGCGAGCGATGGCGGCATACGAAGCGGAACGCGCCGCGAGGGCTCGGCGCCACCCCGTGCGCTCGGCGTGTTCTGACGCCGTGCCCGGGCTGACGAGGAGGGAGCCGGCATGACCGAGGAAGCCTGTCTGGCGGCAGGAAGCGAGGAGGCGAAGGGAGCTCGGCCCGTAGCCCGGTTATCGCCCGACGGGCTCGACCGGGTGATCGGCATGCTCGAGGCCGTGGTGCGGGCGTTGCCCGTGCTCGTCCCCGACCCTGCCGACGGGTCGGCCTGGGTGCAGTTCGACGAGGCGACGAGCGACCTGCACCGGGCCCTCGCCGCGCTCGGCCAGATCGACGCCGTTGCCGGAGTGCGGGCCAACGAGGCAACCCCGACGGCGGTCGAGCCCGCGCCCAGCCCGGCCTGAGCTGCGCTGCCGGCGATGGCCCTCGTTCACGAGGGCGTCGGCTGACGAGCTGGCCCTCAGGTGCCGGCGCGCTTCGACAAGTTCGTCGTGGGCTGCGGCCCGCCGGGCCACCTGTCCGAAGGAGCAGGAGGGGTCAGCCGGCGAGCTCCCGGCCCCGCAAGAGCCGGCGCGGGGCGGCGACCCCGACGAGGGCCGAACGGCCCGGCATGCCCTCCGGTCAGCCGGAGCCTGTCGGCGGCTCCGGGCCGGCGAGGAGAACGCACCGGGGCCCGCCCGGGCACGCCGTGACCCGGCGGTGGTGGAGCGCCAGGCGGACGAGGGCGGACTCGAGGTCGCGCACGTCGACGTGCCCGCCCGACGCGAGCCGTCGGAGCCGCGTCAGCTCTTGGGCGTCGTCGGTGGCGAGCAGGCCGAGGTGCCGGCCGGCCGCCGCCGCGCTGGCGTCGAGAGGCGGTGTGGCGCCCGGCCAGACGCCCCGGAGCTCGCGCAGGAACAGTCCGACGGTGACGGGCCCCCAACCCGGGAGCGCGTCGAGGGCCGCGGCCAGGGGCTGGTAGTGGTGGTGCGCTCGGCCGATGTCGGCGGCGCGCCCGCCGTAGCGCTGGCCGATGGCCGCGGCGAGCTGGTGGAGCCGCGTCGCCGTGCGGAAGTCGTAGCGGCCGTAGCCGCCGGCGTCCAGCAGGGCCACCAGCTCGTCCCCGTCGCGCCGGCCCGCCTCCTCGATCGAGCCGACACCGGCGGCAGCGAGGCCGGCGAAGGTCCGGGCGGCGACCCCGGCCGAGATGCGGGTGCCGAAGAGCGTGGCGGCGAGTGACCACCGCTCGAGCTCTGTGTCACCACCGTCGACGTCGACGCCGAGCTCGACCGAGTACCGCCCCCCGAGCTCGTGCACGACGGCGCGCGCCAGGGCAGAGGGTGAGAGCGGCCCCGTCACGTCGGGACCTTCGCCCCTGTCCCGTGCGAGCCCCTCGCTCGCGCACTCGCCCTACGGGGACGAGTAGGGCCGTCGGGTCGAAACGGCCTGCTCCGGCCCGGGTGGCGGGAGAGGGAGGGCGCCATGTCGTACATCGTCCCACTCGTCGGCGCCGCCGTGGTGGCCGCGATCGACGGCACGTGGTGCACGTGGTGGAGGCGGGCACGTGCGCTCGCGAGGGCGCGGGCGCACGTTGTGGTCGCCGTGGCGCAGCCCACGGTCCGGGCCCGGGTCCTCTCAGACGACGAGCTCGCGAGACGGTCGGTCGGGCTGCGCGTGTCGACGACGCGTTGGTCCGGCTGCGCCAGCGCTCGGAGCGCTACCAGGCGTTGGCGTCCGGAGGCGGCGGTCAGGCTTCGGGGACCGCTTGCTGGGCGTCGAGCATGTCGGTCATCACCGCACGGATGAACTCGTCGGCCTCGGCCGTCATGCCCCCGGCTACGCCGCCGTAGATCGCGCCGGATGCCGGCGTCTCGCCGGCGTGGTCACGCGCGTAGACGACGGCATCGGCGAGGTCGGCGTCGAAAGCCTCCACGACGCCCGGCCGGGTCTGCGGGCGTGTCACGGCGAGGTGGATGGCGTTGGGGTACTGCTGGCCGTTGAACCGCCAGCCGCGGGTCCGCATGAAGTCGTTGACGTGGTAGATGTCGAGCTCGTCCGAGGTGAAGCTGAAGAGGAACGTCGGCGCCCCGAGGACGCGCAGCTCCGGGTGGCGGCGGACGCACGCCACCAGGCGCTCGGCGGTCGAGAAGATGGCTTCGGCGTGGCGGCGGTAGCCCTCGCGGCCGAGGTTGACCAGCGAGGCCCACGTGGCGGCGAGGAGGCCGACCGACCGCGACCCCTCCATGCCCGGTGACGCGTACTTCCCTCCGCTCCAGTCCGACAGCGTGAAGTACTGCGCGTCACGCACCGCCTTGTCGCGGAAGAGGAGCACGGACGTGCCCTTGAGGGCGTAGCCGTACTTGTGCGTGTCGGCGGACAGGCTGGTGACGCCCGGGACGCGGAAGTCGAAGGGTGGCACTGGGTAGCCGAGCTCCTCGCCGAAGGGGAGGATGAAACCGCCGAGGCACGCGTCCACGTGGAGGCCGACGCCGGCGTCGAGGGCCACCTGGCCCAGCTCGGCGATGGGGTCGACGATCCCGTAGCCGTAGTTGCACGCCGAGCCGACCACGGCGAGGGTGTCGGCGTCGACGTGGTCCGCCACCCAGTCGACATCGACCTGGAGCGTGGTGGGGTCGACGGGGGCGCGCCGCAGCTCGACGCCGAAGAGGTGGCACGCCTTGTCGAAGGCCGGGTGGGCCGTCTCGGGCTTGACCAGGTTGGGCCGCGTCGAACGTCCCCCGGCGGCTGCGTGCTCGCGGTAGGCGAGCACGGCGTGGGCGATGCTGCCCGTCCCGCCGCTCGTCACCATGCCGACCGGTCGGTTCCCGGCATCGCCAGCCGCTTCCCCGTGGAAGAGGTCGAGCGTCATGGCGATCACCTCTCCCTCGAACCGGGTGGCGCTCGGGCACATGTCGCGCTGGAGGGCGTTGGCGTGAGCGAAGTGCCCGAACGCCTCGGTGAGGAACCGGTAGTGGTCGTGGTCGCCGCAGTACATCGTCCCCGAGCACTTGCCGGTCTCCCAGGCGGCGTCCTCCTCCGCGGCCATCGTCGCGAGCTCGGCGAGGAGCTCCTCGCGGGAGGTCCCCTGTTCGGGCAGACGGCGGTGGACGGCGAAGCGGCCCTGGTAGGGGTAGACGCTGCTCATGTCGGCTCCAGTCTTCGGCGCGGCGATGCCGCGGCTCTGTCGAGGACGGTCGTCAGACGACCTCGGCGGATCACGGGCGGGCCCACTGCCGGGGGTGTGCGCGACCGGTCACAGGATGGACGGCACGAGCACCTCGACCACGCTGGGCCCCGGTGTAGCGAAGGACCGGGCGAGCGCGGTCGTGAGCTCTTCGACGGTGGTGGCCCGCTCGGCGGGCACCCCCATGCCGCGGGCGAGGGAGACGAAGTCGAGGTCGGGCCGCCCGAGGTCGAGCATGTCCTTCGCCCGGGGCCCGGGCGGCTCGGCGCCGACACGGTCGAGCTCCATGTTCAAGACGGCGTACGAGCCGTTGTTGAGCAGCACCGTCGTCACGTCGCAGCCGGCACGCGCCATGGACCACCAGGCCTGGGGCGTGTAGAGCGAGCTGCCGTCGGCCTCGAGGGCGACCACGCGTCGGTCGGGGCAGGCGACCGCCGCGCCGAGGGCGACGGGAAGCCCCTGGCCGATGGCACCGCCGGTCAGGCACAGCCAGTCGTGCGGCGGCGAGCCGGCAGTGGCCCCGGCGACGAACAAGCCGGAGGTGTTGCCTTCGTCGGAGACGATCGCGCCCTCGGGGAGCAGCGCGCCGAGGACGGCGGCGACGGCTGCGGCGTCGAGCGCGCCCGACGGCATCCCGGGGGTGCCGGCCTGCTGCCGGGGCGTGTGCACGGGCGAGGCGCCCACCAGCTCAGCGAGGGCGACGAGGGCGGTGTCCACGTCGTCGTCCGGTCCGGCGACCGTGTGGACCTGACACCCCTCGGGGACGAGGTCGCTCGGCCTTCCGGGGTAGGCGAAGAACGAGACGGGCGACTTGGCGTCGACGAGGAGCAGGTGGGCGGTTCCCTCGAGCTGCATGGCCGTGAACTCGGCCAGGTACCCGAGCCGCTCCACGGGCGGACGGCCAGCGCCGCGTTCGAGCCGGGCGGGGAACGTCTCGGCGAAGAGCTTGGCGCCGGTGGCCGCGGCGATCGCCGCGGCCAGCTCGAGCGTCTTGCCGGAACAGGCGCGCCCGCCGACGAGCACGCCACAGGGACTGCCGCCGCGCAGCGCCGCGGCGGCCGCGTCGAGCTGGGCGTCGTCGGTGGCCGGGGGCGTCGGAGCCACCGGTGGCCGGGGTGCCGGCGAGGCCCCTTCGGACCACGAGACGTCGGCGGGCAGGATGAGCGTGGCGACCGAACCCGGTGGTCCCTCGGCGGCGGCGATGGCTGCGGCGGCGTCGGCCCCGAGGGCCTCGGTCGCATGGCTCGTGCGCACGAATGCCGACACGTTGCGGGCGACCGTCTCGATGTCGGACTGCAGCTGGGCGTCGTACTTCCAGTGCACGGTGGCGTGGTCGCCGACGATGGCCACGACCGGGCTCCGGGCCCGTCTGGCGTTGTGCAGGTTGGCGAGCCCGTTGCCGAGCCCGGGCCCGAGGTGGAGCAAGACGGCCGCCGGCCGGCTGGACATGCGGGCGAAGCCGTCGGCCGCGCCAGTGGCCACTCCCTCGAAGAGGCAGAGGACGCTGCGCATCTTCGCGACGTCGTCGAGGGCGGCGACGAAGTGCATCTCGGACGTGCCGGGGTTCATGAAGCACGTGTCGACGCCGTGGCCGACGAGCGTCTCGAGCAGAGCACGGGCACCGTTCATGTTCGGGACGCCTCCTTTGTGCCGCCGTGACCGGCGCGGTCGGCCGGGCGCGCGCCCGGCTCAGGTCGGAGCAGGGCTCCGGGGTTCAGGACGCCCGAGGGGTCGAAGGCGTCCTTCAGCCGGCGCATGAGCGCCAGCTTGGCGGGGTCCTCGAGCGCCAGGTAGATGTCCTGCTTGGCTCGGCCGATGCCGTGCTCACCCGACACGGCACCTCCCAGGCGCACGCCGGCGGCGGCGATGGCGTGGACCAGCCGGTGGCACGCATCGGGGTCCTGCTCGAACACCGACAGGTGGACGTTGCCGTCTCCTGCGTGGCCGCACCCGATCACGAGGGCACCGGCCTCGGCGGCGAGCGCCCCGACCTCCTCGAGGTAGTCGGGGATCGACGCACGGGGCACGACCACGTCAACGATGTCGTTCGCCCCGGCCGCCTTGGCGGCCCAGAAGGCCCGCTCCCGGGCAGCGATGAGCGCGGCGCCCGCCGGGCCGGGGAGGACGTAGACGTCGATGGCGCCGAGCTCGGCGAGAAGCGTGGCGAGGGCCTCGACGTCCTCCTCCAGCCGCTCAGGGCGGTGCTGCTCGAGCGTGACGACGAGGTAGGCGAGCGCGCGTTCGCGCACGTCGTCGGGCACGCCGAGGTCGATGCCGGCGTTCTGGGTGATCCCGGACATCGACACGAGGTCGACGTACTCGACGATCATCGGGTCCGTGCCGCTCGAGACCACTGCGGGCACGGCGGACGTGACGTCGCGGACGGTGGCGAACGGGGCGAGGACCGTCGTCGAGTGCGGCGGTCGGGGATGGAGCCGCAGCGTGGCCTCGGTCACCAGCGCGAGGGTTCCCTCCGAGCCCAGCACGAGCTGGGTGAGGTCGTAGCCCGAGGTCGCCTTCACGAACCGCCCGCCGGTCCGGACGACCTCGCCGGTGCCGAGCACGAGCTCGAGCCCGAGGACATGGTGGCGGGTCACCCCGTACTTCACGGCGCGCATCCCGCCGGCGTTGGTGGCGACGTTGCCGCCGATCGACGCCGAGAGCTCGCCGGGGAACACGGGGTAGACGAGCCCGAGCGGTGCCAGCACCTCGTCGAGGGTGGCGAGGGTGACGCCGGGCTGGACGATGGCGACGTGGTTCGCCGTGTCGAGCTCGAGGATGGCGGCCATGCGGTCGAAGGCCACGACCACGCCTCCGGGTGGCGGGGTAGCCCCGCCGGACAGGCCGGTGCCCGAGCCCCGGGGGGTGAGCGGCACGCCGTGGCGGCGAGCCAGGTCGACGACGGCTGCCACCTCGGCCGTGGTCGACGGTCGCACCACGGCGAGCGGTGCTCCGGCTGGCACGGTGAGCGACTCGTCGCCGGCGTCGTCGGGGCGCACGGCGGCGCCCGAGGCGACGTGGGCCGCACCGACGATGCCCGTCAATGCCTCGACGATCTCGAGCTGGTCCACCTTGCCCCCCTGTTCGCGCCCGCGTCGGTGACGACGGTGGAGGTCGTCGAGGGGCGCGGGCAGCCGTGGCTGTGCCGCCAGCGTGCCCCACCTCCCGTCGGCGCGCAAGCTGCCGGCAGAGGTCTCGGGACACAAGGCCGAGGATGCGCGCGGTGGGCGGTGCGACCGGTCGGAAGGGCGTCCTGAGGCAGAAAAGATCACGCGGAGTGGGCGTCCTCATTCGGCCTGTGGCGAGACTCGGGTTCGGGACCTCCGACGCTTGCGCCGGGTCGGGTCACCGTTCATGCTGGCAAGACACGAGGGAAGCCCAGCGCTCGACGAGCTGGTGGGCACGGGGCTCCCGGGCCGGTGGCTCGGGTCGCGATGACGGAGGACCACGTTCGGTGAGGATGAGAAAGCTGCTGGCCGCAGGGGGCGTCGTGCTCGGGTCGCTGGCCGTCGGCGCGTTCGCCGCACCGGGAGTCGCAGCGGCAGGTTCGCCGTACACGGCGCCTCCGCCGAGCGGCGGGACGATCCAGGGCGGGACGCCGCCGGTCTCGACCGACCCGAACAGCCTGCCGTTCACGAGCAGCCCGACGACGAAGAGCTCGGTGACGAGCTTGCCGTTCACCGGCGCCGACGTGGAGGAGCTGGCCGGAGTGGGCCTCGCCGCCGTTGCCGTCGGGATCGTGCTGACCCGACGCCGCCGAGCCCAAGCCTGAGCGGACGCGACCGCACCGCCGGGTCCCCCTGGTGCGGTCGGAAGCACCGCACACGGCGTGGCGGTGACCTGGCCCTCGGCAACGGCCGATGGCGGCTGCCCCCGGTGAGGGGCAGGACCGACGGGCTGACGACGGTGGGATGGGCCCCGGGGGCACGACGCCCACGCTCGTCGGGCGAACGGCCTGGTCAGTGAGAGGTTTCGCGAGCGCGTTCAAGCTGGACGCGCCGCGTGCCGATGGGGCCATCGGAGCATGGGGCCAGCCCCATGAGTGAGAGCGATGGCACGAGGGCGGAACGGGCAGGTGGAGTTTGACGCGCACGTAGCTGGGCCGGCACGGCCGAGCGGCCGCGTGGCGCCCGGTCCTCCGTCGGCCGCTGGCGCACCGCCCGAACTGATCGTCACGCCGGAGTACGTCGGACCGGACCGGCGCGCTCGCGGGCTTGCAGCCCAGCTCCGTCGCTTGCGACATGGGCAGGTCGGCACGGTGCGCGGCGTGCTCACCCTGGCCCTGGGGCTCGTCGTCCTGGCGACCGTGGCACAGGTGGCCCTGGGGCGGAGCCGGAGCGACCCGACGCACGCCGCGCTCGCCCGTTCCGTGGGCGTCGCCCGGAACGTCGGTCGGCGGCACGTCCCCCCGCCCACCACGGTGCCGCCCACCACGGTCCCGCCCACCACGGTCCCGCCCACCACGGTCCCGCCCACCACGGTCCCGCCCACCACGGTCCCGCCCACCACGGTCCCGCCCACCACG
>JAJZJT010000098.1 GCA_021809995.1 Actinomycetes bacterium | reverse complement strand
GGCAGTGCCACGATGAGCGCCTCGCCCGGCCGGGCCACACCCGGCACGCCTTTGCCCGCCTCCAAGATCGAGCGCACGTCGGCGACCCGCCACCGCCCGAAGTGGACCGCTCGCTCCAAGGCTGCGACGAGGGCGTCACGGCCGTGGGCTGCCTCCAGGCGCAGCAGCTCGGGCAGCTCGGTGCCGAGGGTCGTCGCCCCCGAGGCGGCCGCTCCCTTCACGAACGCCTCGGCCACGGGCCCCAAGGCCAAGACGGCCCGTTCGGTTGCGTTCTTCGGCCTCGGCGCCCGGCGAGGATGGGGCCGAGGACCCCCGTAGTGGTCGTCCATGATCGACGTCTCACCGGGCGCCACCAGGGGATGGTCGGCCATGACGCTGCCGAAGTGGACGAGGCGGACCCGGCCGCCCACCACGTGGACCTCGACGGTCCGGCCGATGAGGCTGAGGGGGGCCGAGTAGCGGGCGGAGCCGAACCGGATACAGGACAGCTTGTCCACCTTGCGGGTCACGACCTTGCCGATCGACGCACGCAGCGAGGGCAGCGCGTGGAGGAGGGAGCGCTCCGTCTCCAACCGGACGGCGGGCACCGCACAGATCTCGGTGTGCTCCTGGCCGTTCACCTCGTCACACCACCGGGCGGCCTCGGCGTTGGCCGCCACGAGGTCTGCGACCGACGGGTCGGTCGGTGTGACGAGGTCGCGCTTCGCGTAGCCGACCAGGTGCTCGACCATCCCCTTCGACTCAGGGTCGTGCCCTTCACAGAAGTCGGGGCGGAACTTGTAGTGGGTGGCGAACCGGACGTAGTCGGGGGTAGGCACGACGACGTTCATCACCACGCCGCCCTTCAGGCACCCCATCCGGTCGGCGAGCACGACCTTCGGCACCCCGCCGATCGCCTCGAAGCACTCGGCCAACATGGCGAACGTCGTCTGCGCCGTCTCGTCGGCGGCGAAGCGCACGAACCGGAGGCGGCTCCAGGCCAGCACCGCGCAGAAGACATGCAGCGGGCCGACCGATCCCCAGTCGATGATGAGCGTCTCGCCCGGCGACCACACCCCGGGCCGGCGTCCCCGGCGGTGCTCCCTGCGCCACTCGGCCTTGGCCGCAGCCACCAGCCGGCGGAAGTTGCGGGCCGAGCCGGTGAACCCGGCGGCTCGGGCCTCGGGCAAGAGGCGCTTGGCCGAGATCCGGCCGTCGGTGTCCTCGATACGCTTCACCACGACGTCGCTGACGCCGTCGGTGTTGCGGGGCCGCCCGGACTTCGCCGGCGGCTCGCTCCGCTGGGCACGCTGGACGGCACGCTTCACGGTCTTCGGGTCACAGCCGCAGAGGGCTGCGGCACCTCGGTAGCTGCCCACGTCGGTGTAGGCGGCGATCATGTCCATCTTCTCCCTCGCTGATTTCATGGGGTGTCCTCCGGTTGGAGCGGTGACTGGTGTGCACCGCCACCGTCTCCGGCCGGAGGACCTTCCTGGTGGATGGTTCAGCGAGGGGTGAGGACGTCTACATGGCCACCCGCGGGGACATCCTGCTGGCCATCCGCGAGGACCTGGAAGTGGCCACACGCGAGGACTTTCTCATGGCCATGGACAGCTGCACGGCGACCATGCGACCCATCGAACGCCCAGGCGAGCCCCTCCCCAGGTGCCGAAGGTCACCAGTTCCTGGCGCCTCCAAAGGCCGTTCGGCCGTGTCGTTCGGCCGTGTCGTTCGGCCGTGTCGTTCGGCCGTGTCGTTCGGCCGTGTCGTTCGGCCGTGTCGTTCGGCCGTGTCGTTCGGCCGTGCCTCGCCGGTGCCGATACCCGTTGGCGAACGGTGCCGCGGGCGCGCCGCTTCCGTGGACGGGTCAGTCGAGCCGGCGCTGCAGCGAGGCGACCTTGGCCGCCATCCGGTCGTCGGGCTGCCCGGGCCGGATGTCGAGCTTGACGACCACCGACAGCCTCGGCGCGCTGCGTGAGAGCGCGTCAACACACCGGCCGATGACGCCCATCACCTCGTCCCAGCTGCCTTCGAGGTTGGTGAACATGGCATTGGTCTCGTTGGGGAGCCCGCTCTCGCGGACGATGCGGACGGCCTCGGCGACCTCGGCGCCGACCGACTCACCGGTGCCGAGCGGGGTGATGGAGAACGCTGCGAGCATGGGTGACATCGTCGCACCGGTCCGCTGCCGGCGTCACCGCCGGACGCAGCGACCCCGCCGTGTGCCCCCGGGGCGGCCGGACCGCCAGGGGTTGCCAGGACGCCTGGGCGCCGGTGCAGGACCAGGCATGGCGACCTTCCTCGTCGAGAACGGGCACGCTGCTCGACGCCAGCGTGCGCCGGCAGTGCGCCCGCGGGCAGGGCCGCTCGGCCCTCAGCGGCGGAAGAGCCGTGCCACGGCCGCGATGTCCGCGTCTGCGAGCCCCGCGGCCACGGCTGCATCGAAGGCGTCGCGAGCCGTTGTGCCCATGCGCAGCTCGACGCCGCCGGCCGCAGCGAGGTCCACGGCCAGACCTGCGTCCTTGCGGCCGAGCACCGTCGTCCACCACCCCGGGTCGGCGCCCTCCAGCACGGCCTCGAACCGATTGCGCAGTGCCGGGGCCACGAGGGGGCTCTCGACGAGGAGCCGTCGGAGGTCCTCGTCACCGAGGCCGCCTGTCCGCCCGACGGCGAACGCCTCGGCGAGGGAGACGATGCCGGTGACGAGGAGCAGGTTCGAGGCGAGCTTGGCGGCGAGGGCGAGCCCCGGGCTTCCGAAGGCGACGGACCGATCCGAGAGCGAGGCCACCACGGGCTCGAGACGGGCGACGAGCGCGGGATCGCCGCCCAGCAGGTACGTGGCCTGCCCCGTGCGCACGGCCTCGGGGCTGCCGAGCACGGGCATCGCCACGAAGCGTCCGAAGGACCCGGCCAGCTCGTCGGCGAGACCAGGGGACACGGTCGACGAGTCGACACAGAGGGCGTCCGGCCCCACGAGGTCGGCGAGCCCGGACCCGAGGGCCACCTCACGGACGGCCGCGTCGTCGGAGAGCAAGGTCAGGAGCACCTCGGCGCCGGCGGCAGCGGCGGCCAGGTCCCCCGCCTCGCGAGCGCCGGCGGCGACGAGCTCGTCGGCTCGGCCGGGCGTTCGGTTCCAGACGACCACCTCGTGGCCTCCGGCGACCAGGCGACCGGCCAGCGCGCGTCCCATCCTCCCCATCCCGAGCACCGACACGTGCACGACGACCACCTCCTGCTCCTCGGCCGCGGTGACCGCCCGAGCTCGGCCGGTCACCGCTGAAGGCTCGCGCGACGGGCCGGGTGGCGCCAGCCTGCGAGCCGGCTCGCAGGCTGGCGCCGGCGAGAGCCCGGACCGACGCAGCGCGCCTTCGGCCGCTAGCGTGCCCACCACTGCCCCGGGCCACGCCGGCCCGGGTGGCCGGAGACCGAGGGAAGGAGCCGGGGGGAATGGGCGGACGAGTAGCCGGCAAGGTGGCCTTCATCACGGGTGCTGCGAGGGGGCAGGGTCGGGCGCACGCCGTCCGGCTCGCCCAGGAGGGCGCCGACATCGTGGCGGTCGACCTCTGCGCCCCGATCCCCAACGTCCCGTACCCACCGGCGACCGAGGACGACCTCGCCGAGACGGTCCGATGCGTCGAGTCGCTCGGCCGACGCGCCGTGGCGCGCGTCGCCGACACCCGTGACCTCGACGCCCTGCGGACGGTGGCCGACGAGGGCGTCGCCGAGCTCGGCAAGCTCGACGTGGTGGTGGCCAACGCCGGGATCTGCATCATGGCGCCGTGGGACCGGGTCACCCCCGAGATGTTCCGTGACACCATCGACGTCAACCTCGTCGGCACTTGGAACACGGTGATGGCCACAGCGCCGCACCTCGTGCGCAACGGCGGCGGGTCGATCATCCTGGTCAGCTCGGTCGCCGGGCTGAAAGGGCTGCCGTTCCTCGCCCCCTACGTGGCGTCCAAGCACGGAGTCACCGGGCTGGCCCGCGCGTTCGCCAGCGAGCTGGCCAAGCACCGGATCCGGGTCAACAGCCTGCACCCGTCGGGTGTCCGGACGGCCATGGCGGACGAGGACGCCATGACGGCGTTCGGGCCGGCGCTTACCGACAACCCCCGGGTCGCCGGCATGTTCACCAACACCTTCCCCCTCGAGATCAGCGAGCCCGAGGACCAGGCGAACGCCGTGCTCTTCCTGGCCTCCGACGAATCGCGCCCGGTGACCGCCCTGGCCATGACCACCGACCTCGGCAACGCCCAGTACTGACCAGGCGGTACAGCCACGCCGTAGTGGGCGAGCCAAGGCGGGGCAGGTCCTCGCGGACATGCTCCCTCACCCACCCCCCCCAGCCGGGCGGACACCAGCACGAGCAGCGATCCGGCGACGGACAGGGCTGTGCCTACGCAGCCGAGGTATCGGCGACCGGTGACGCGAGCCTCCGGGCGCCCGGCGTGGGCGGAGGCCACCGCTGCCTCCGCTCCGCACGTCGAGGCCTCGGTCGGGCCCGGACGACGCCCGTAGCTCGGCCGAGACGGCGGTCGCCGGGAGACGTCACACCCGGTTCCCCGAGAGCTAGCGTCGACGACATGGTGGTCCTCCGAAGGGTCCTCCTCTTCGTGGCGGCGGTCGCACTGACGACCGGGGCGGTCGGCGCCGCGGCCGCGGTCTTCGCTCCGTCGGCCGTGCGACCGCTCGGTCCCGTCGCCGTCGAGACGCACCCGGTACCGGCGACCGGTTCGGCCGCAGCCTCCCGGACGCCCGACGGGCGGGCGGGCGACAGCTGCCCGTCGACGGGGGCGACCTGCCAGCCGACGGTGCCGGTCGGCGCCGTCGTCCTGGCGACGACCGCCGCACTGTGGGCGTTCGTGGTCGCCGGGCCAACCTGCGCTGCCACGTCCCGGCTCCGATCGCTCCGAGCTGGCTCTGCTCGTCTGCGCACCGGTGTCCGCTCGCCGCTGCTGCGTCCCCCCCGCCGCGCCACTGCACTCGCGTAGCCAGACCGGCGGCATGCCAGGGGCCACGGGCCCCTGAGGACCGCCGGTCGGAACCTCGGGCCGCGCGTCCGCCACAGGCGTGACGCCACGACCCGTCCCGGGAGGCGGCGCCGTCCCGGCTCCCAACGACCGACCGCTCCGCCGCGCCCTCGCGCGGCAACCGAACCAAGGGGATCTCCCATGGGCGCACGACGCACCAACCGCACCAACCGCACCAACCGCACCAACCGCACCAACCGCACCAACCGCACCAACCGCACCAACCGCACCAACCGCACCAACACGGCACATCCCGGCCAGCAGTCGCGACGACCGCAGCAGCAGCAGCAGCAGCAGCCGACGGGCAGGCCGGCGGCGGGCACGACCGACCGAGGTCGGCGGACCTGGCAGGCGCTCGCCCTCGTGGCGGCTCTCCTCGCCGCTGTCGGCGCCCTCGTCGCCACCCAGCTCGGCTCGGGGGCGGGCCCGGGACCTGCCGCGCACCAGCAGGCTGGAGGGACCTTCACCGGCCCCGTCGGGCCCGAGGGCGTCCCCCTCGAGGAGGGACCGGTGCTCGCTCCCGCCACCACCTCGGCAACCGGACGGCCCGTCGACGGGATCGGCTGCGACGCCTCCGGCCAGATCGCCTACCACGTCCACACCCACCTCGCCGTCTACGTCGACGGAAGCCTGCGACCCGTCCCGGCCGGGGTGGGAATCGTCGAGCCCGTCGCCCAACAGACGCCCGACGGGCCGTTCTACGAGGCCACGACCTGCACCTACTGGCTGCACGTCCACGCCCAAGACGGGATCATCCACATCGAGTCACCGACAGCCGGCACCTACACCCTGGGGCAGTTCTTCGCCGTCTGGCGCCAGCCGCTGTCGGCCGTCCAGGTGGGCCCCGCCCGCGGACCGGTCACGGCCTTCGTGGACGGTCATCGCTTCGGCGGCGACCCCACCGCGATCCGCCTCGGGTCCCACGAGGACGTCCAGCTCGACGTGGGAACCCCGGTCGTGCCGCCCAAGCAGGTCGACTGGTCGCGGACCCAGCTCTGACCCCCGCGTCCCGGCGGCCGGCCGGAAGGACGGTCGCCGGGACGCGTCGGGCCGAACGGGCCCTGCAACCGCTCGCCGGCATCCACCGTCACCCGGCACGCCCGGTCCAAGGGCCATTCGGCCATGGTCGGCGCCCGGCGCTGTCCGTAAGGTCGGAGAGGGGCCGAGGAAGGAGGCCGACATGGTGTTCGAGGAGAGCGTCACGCTGGCACAACCGTTCGACGAGGCGCTGGCTCGGGTGAAGGAGTCGCTGGCCGCCGAGGGCTTCGGCGTGCTGACCGAGGTCGACATGCAGGAGACGTTCGACCTGCGGATCGGCAAGGACATCGACCGCTTCGTGATCCTGGGCGCCTGCAACCCGCAGCTCGCCAGCCGCGCTCTCGACGTGGAGCCCCAGCTCGGCGTGTTGCTGCCCTGCAACGTCGTGGTGCGCGAGTCGTCCGCCGGCGTCTGCGTCGAGGCCATGGACCCCGGCGTGATGATCACCCTCGCCGGGCGCGACGAGCTGCGACCGATCGTCGACGACGCCCGCAAGCTCATCGGCGACGCCCTCGACCGGCTCCTGCCGGCTGCCGCCTGACGCGGCAGGGGGTCATCCGGTCCGGGGTGGGCCGGCTCAGTACCTCGCGCCGGCGGCGCGCTCGGCAAGGGGATCGAGCTCGGCGAGGTCCTCGGCCGTGAGCTCGACGTTGAGGGCGCCGACGTTCTGCTCGAGCCACGTGCGCCGCTTGGTGCCCGGGATGGGCACCACGGGGACGCCGAGCCGCTGCGCCTGGCCGTGGACCCACGCCAGGGCGACCTGAGCGGGCGCCACACCCTTGCGCTGCGCCACGGAACGGACGGCGTCGGCGATCGCCCGGTTGACGTCCAGCGCGTCACCGGAGAAGCGCGGGTTGTGACGACGGAAGTCACGCGCGTCGAGCGACGTAGGGTCGACGGTCCCCGTCAGGAACCCGCGCCCGAGGGGCGAGTAGGCGACCAGAGCGACCCCGAGCTCGCGCAAGGCGTCGAGGACGGTCGTCTCGGGCTCGCGTGCCCACAGCGAGTACTCGCTCTGCACGGCGGTGATCGGGTGGACGGCGTGGGCCCGCCGGAGCAGGCCGCCGTCGACCTCGGACAGGCCCAGGTGACGGACCTTGCCCGCCGAGACCAGCTCGGCCATGGCGCCGACGGTCTCCTCGATCTCGGTGGTCTGGGGCGGCCGATGGAGGTAGTAGAGGTCGATCACGTCGATCCCGAGGCGCAGGAGCGACGCGTCGCACGCCCGCTTGACGTAGGCGGGCTCGCCGCGCAGCACCCGCTGCCCGTCCCCCATCGTGCGGTCGATGCCGAACTTGGTGGCGACCACGAACTCGTCGCGGCGCCCGGCGATCGCCCGCCCGACGAGGACCTCGTTGTGGCCCTGCCCGTAGACGTCGGCGGTGTCGAGGAACGTGACCCCGAGCTCGTGCGCCCGGTGGATGGTGGCGACCGACTCGTCCCAGTCAGCCGGTCCGTACCACTCGCTCATGCCCATGCAGCCGAGCCCCTGGGCGGAGACGGCGAGGCCGGCGAGCTCGGTCGTGTCCATGGGTGCTCCTCCTCGAGTCCTCGCGACGTGCCGGGTGCTGCTCACCCGGACGTCCCGAGGATAGGGGCAGCGCCGCGTCGGGGGAACGGTCTCCGGTGCAACCGTGCCCGGACGGTCCGGTCAGGACGGAGGAGCACTCCCGTCCTCGCGCCACTCGGTGCCGTCCCACCGCACCGTCGACGACCATCGGGTGCCGTCCCAGTAGTGGAGGTGGAGCGGGTCGCCTCCCACCGGGTGCCAACCGGGAGCCCCACCGAGGGGCGCCAGGGCTTCGCCGAGCGCCGGTCCCGGCGGCGCCGTCTGCCCGGCAGGGACCTGGGAGACCGGCTGCTGGGCGGACGGCGAGGGGTACGTCGCCGCCGGGGGCATCCCGTAGGCCGACGGCGCCGGCCAGAGGCCGGGCCCGAGCCCTGCCGGTGCGGCCGTGACCGTGCGCCCGCGTCGGCGTGAACGGCGCACGACGACGGCGAGGAGCGAGGCGGCGGCGACCACGACCACCGCCGTTGCGACCACCGGCGCGTCGCTGCTCGCAACGGCGGGAAGCCGCTGGAACTGGGTCGTCGCCATGGCGTCGAGCTGGGTCGCCGGCATCGGCACCCCCGTGGGGCCGAGCGAGTACGTCTCGACGAGCTCGGAGACGCTGCCGCGGTGGGCCGCGACGATCATGCCGGAGACCCCGCTTCCGGAGCAGCTCGCCGTCACGGAGCCCGAGACCGTGTCCAACGACCCCGTGGTGCTCGGGTTGTTGCCCGTCGTCGCGACGCACTCCTGCCGGGCGCCGGTGGCGACGACTCGGTCGAGGTTGTCGACAGCGCTCGGCCACTGCACCAGGGTGACGCCCACGAGCGCGTCGGAGGCCGGCGAGATCCACAGCTCGGCGGCCACCGTCACGTGCGAGCCGGGCTGGGACAGCCCGTCGTCGTCGAGCTTGGTGATCCGGGCGACGATGGCAGCGACCTCGGACGCCGGTGCCGTGCGCCAACCTGCCGAGGGAGGCGCCACGATGAGCGCGTCGAGCCCGGGGTCCCCGGCGGCGGCGGCGGGCGGCGCCGTGGCGGCGGCAGCCCCGAGGGCCCCGGAGACGACCAGCGCGACCGCCGCGAGCAGACCCGGTGCGCGCCGGCGCGACGCCCTCCTGCTCGATCCACCGCCTGCTCCCATGCACCCGCCTCTCACGGTCCAGAGCCTGCCGCCGGCCCGGCGGCCGACCGGCCTCGCAGCCAGCATCGGCGCGGGTTCCGCCCGACCTGAGCCCAACCGCTCTCAGCCACCAAAGCGCTCACCGCCCGTGGTCATCGTCGGGTTGGACCCGGACGGCGGGGCTACCGTAGCGGACGACGAGGCGGTGCCCGGCGACGGCCAGCTCGGCACGCACGGTGTCGGGGGCGAGCACCTCGACCTCGTCGCCCCACCGCATGAGCTCGAGGGCGGCGCGGCGGGGGTCGGGGAACCGGACCCGGAGCCGGCACCGACCGTCCGGCCCGGTGCCGACCTCCTCCACGGGCCACCACGCCCCCACCACCGCCTCGAGGTTCCGCTGCCCCGCCGGAGTGGCGGCCACGTCGACGGCGAGATCGGGCACGGCCCGGCGCGCGAATCCCTCCTGGACGCCCGCCCAGGCTCGGGCGAGGTCGAAGCCGTCCGGGCGCTCGGCCTGCTCGCCCGTCACCGTCACCGCCCGGACCCGCGACAGGCGATAGGTCCTGAGCCCGGCCGGCGCCCCGGCCACCAGGTACCAGGTCCCCTGCTTGCACACGAGGCCATAGGGGTGGAGCCGGCGGTCCTCCGCCGGTCGCCCTGGTGGCTCGTAGCGGAGCACCACCTGGACCCCGGACAGCACGGCGGCCCGCAGGGCGGAAAGGTGCGCGCCGTCCGGTGGCTCTGACGGGCCGGCAGGACCGCGTCGCCAGCTCGACGGGTCGACCAGCACGGCCGATGTCGCCGATCGGACCGCGTCCCGGAGGGGTTCGGGCAGGGCGGCGAGGACCTTGCGCCGTGCCGCACCGAGCGCCTGGGCGGCACCGGGAGCGAGCCAGCCGGACGCTCCGGGCGCCGTTGCCACGAAGAGGGCTTCGGCCTCGCCGGCCGTCAGGCCGCTCAGGTCGATGCGGTGCCCGCCGAGCAGTTGCCAACCTCCGCCCCGTCCCCGCTTCGAGTAGAGGGGAACGCCGGCGACGCACAACGCGTCGAGGTCGCGGCGGATGGTGCGCTCGGACGTCTCGAGGTGCTCGGCCAGCTGGGGCGCGGTCAGCCGGCCGTGGACCTGGAGCAGCAGGACGATGGCGACCAGACGGTCGGCGCGCACGTCCCGGACG
>JAJZJT010000097.1 GCA_021809995.1 Actinomycetes bacterium | reverse complement strand
GGCGGCCGCTCGTGGCAGTCGTCGGTCGGTACCGAGCGAGCGACACGATGCGACGACGCTAGCGGGGTCCGGGGCCCGGCCACAACCGGAGCGGGCCCGCGTGCCCCCGGAGGGTGGCCGGTGGGTGGCAGTCGGTGGCCCCCCGGTGGGTGGCAGTCGGTGGCCCCCCGGTGGGTGGCAGTCGGTGGCCCCCCGGTGGGTGGCAGTCGGTGGCCCCCCGGTGGGTGGCAGTCGGTGGCCCCCCGGTGGGTGGCAGCGGCCTGCCGCCCCTTCCTCAGGAGAGGGCGACGGCGGCGTGGAGGGCCACGCCGGTGGCGAGGGCGGCCTCGTCGAGCACCATGCGGTTGGAGTGGTTCGGAGCCGGATTGGCCACGCCGGGCGGCGCCATGCCGAGGAGGACCATCGAGCCGGGGACGCGTTGGAGGACGAACGACCAGTCCTCGGCGCCCATCACGGCAGTGGGCATGCGGGCCACGCGGTCCTGGCCGACGAGTGCCTCGGCCACGCCGAGCACCTGGTCCACGGCGGCGGCGTCGTTGACGGTGACGGGGTAGCCGGGCGGGATCGGCGTGACGGCCGCGTCGCAGAGGTGGGCGGCGGCCACGTGGCCGGCCACCCGCTCGAGGCCCTCGAGGGTGCGGGCCCGGCTTCCCTCAGAGAGGGCCCGCACCGTGCCGAGCAGCTCGGCAGTCTCGGGGATGACGTTGTCGGTCGTCCCGGCGTGGATGCTGGCGACGGTCAGCACCGCCGGATCGGAGACGGTGATCCGACGGGTCACCATCGTCTGGAGGGCCGTGACGATCTCGCACGCCACGGGAACGGGGTCGACGGCGTCGTGGGGCATCGAGGCATGCCCGCCCTTGCCCGTCACCACCAACCGGAAGGCGTCGGCCGAGGCCATGAACGCGCCGGGCTTGGAGGCGACCCATCCCGAGGGAGCGAGCGGCGTGACGTGGATGGCGAAGGCCCGCTGCACCGGACCGACCTGCTCGAGCAGTCCCTCGTCGAGCATGACCGAAGCGCCGGCGTGCCCCTCCTCCCCCGGCTGGAACATCAGCACCACGCGCCCGGCCAGCGTGGCCTGCCGTCGGGCCAGCAGCTTCGCTGCCCCGACCAGCATGGCGACGTGGGCGTCGTGGCCGCAGGCGTGCATCGCACCGGGCACCTCCGAGGCGTAGGGAAGGCCGGTCTCCTCGGTCATGGGCAGCGCGTCCATGTCGGCGCGCAACAGCGTGGTCGGACCGGGCTCGCCCCCTTCGAGCACGGCGACCACCGAGGTGGTGGCGGAGCCCGTCGACACGGACACGGGCAGTCCCTCCACGGCGTCGAGCACGGCCTGCTGCGTACGCGGGAGGTCGAGCCCCAGCTCGGGGTGGCGATGGAGGTCGCGCCGGAGCGCCGTCGTCTCCTCGAGCAGCGATCCGGCTTCTTCGCGCAGGTCGCCTGGCCGTCCGGTCATCGTCCCCCCTGTTCACCACCAGTCGCCAACGCCCCCGCCAGGCGCCGCCAGCTCTGCCAGGCGCCAGCGTAGGGCCTGGGGAGGACGCCCCTGGTCGGTGCGGTGGCGCGGGCACGGACGGGAGCGGGCCGGGCGCCGCCCTCGACGCCGATACAACAACGAGACAGTTGTATACAGGTGAACGAGTACACTTGCCTCGATGGACGGCAGCACGCTCCCGCACCCCTTGCCCGACCAGCTGGTCGGGGTGATCGCCCAGCGGTTCCGCGTCCTCGCCGAGCCCACCCGCCTGCGGCTGCTCGACGCCCTGCGCGACGGCCCGGCGACCGTCCACGAGCTCCAAGAGCTGACCGGAGCGTCGCAGCAGAACGTCTCGAAGCACCTGGCGATCCTGTTCGACGCCGGCATGGTGCACCGGGCCAAGCACGGCACGAGCGTCTCCTACGAGATCGCCGACCCCGGGCTGTTCACGCTGTGCGAGCTCGTGTGCGGCACCCTCCAGCGTCAGCTCGCCGAGCTCGACGGTCTCTTGAAGAGAGGATCCCCCCGATGACTCCTGCCCCCCCGCCGACCACGCGTCGCTGGCCACTCGAGCGCGTGCTGTTCGCCCTCGCCGGGTCGGTGACCCTGGTGTCCGCGCTGCTCGCCGCCGTGGTGAGCCCGTGGTTCCTCGTGCTCACCGCCTTCGTCGGGGTCAACCAGTGGCTCTTCGCGGCCACGCGCGCGTGCCCGACCTCGCTCCTTTTGACGAGGGCGTGCGGGCTCCGCTCGTCGCTCTACCCGGTCCCCGAGGTGCGGGGCGGACAGGTCCCGCTGTCCTGATCGGGCCGGACCTCGTCTGCCGGGCGTCCATGGCGCCTCGGTGGCGTGGCGCCCGTGCACGTGGTCCTCGGCGTCCGGCTGGGAGCAGGCGACGGAGCGTGCGTAGCGTCGGGACGGCGAGCGCGTCGACGACCAGGACGAGCGCGAGCGCGACGGCACGGCCGGCCAAGGGGCGGTGGCCGTGCAGGGCAAGGCGAAGGTGGGCCCAACGAGGCGTTACGGGGCAGGCCGTGTCGCGCCATCGGAGATGCGTCCCGGTCTTAAGTGCGAACGGTTCGCAAGTGCCATAGGCTGCACCCGTGACCCTGCTGGCCCCGGACGAGCAGTGCCGCGACCAACGGTCCGTCCTGCCCGACGGCGTGCCACCCCGATGCGGGCGTCCGGCGCTCTCGCCGCGCGAGTGGCGCGGGCTCGGGGGGATGGCCGCCGTCATCGTGGCCTTCCACGTCGTCGGCTGGGGGATCTTCCTCGCCGTCGTCCTGCCACTGCACGCCCGCCTGCTCGGCGTCGGCGTGGCCGTCACCGCCTACACGCTGGGGATGCGGCACGCCTTCGACGCGGACCACATCTCGGCCATCGACAACACGACGCGCAAGCTGATGGCCGACGGCCAGCGGCCGCTCAGCGTCGGCTTCTTCTTCTCGCTTGGCCACTCGACGGTCGTCTTCCTGCTCGGGGTCGGGCTCACCTTCGCCTCGCGGGCGCTCTACGGGGCGGTCCGCAATCCCCACTCGGCGCTCGAGAGCACGGGCGGCGTGGTGGGGACCCTCGTGTCGGGATCGTTCCTGTACCTGATCGCCGGGCTGAACCTGGTGGTCCTCGTCGGCATTGCCAAGGTGTTCCGCCGGATGCGCGCCGGCCGCTACGACGAGGCCGAGCTCGAGGCGCAGCTCGCCGCTCGCGGCCTCATGGCGCGCTTCTTCGGAGGCCTCGTGCGCTCCGTCGACCGCCCGTGGAAGATGTACCCGATCGGGGTCCTCTTCGGCCTCGGCTTCGACACGGCGACCGAGGTGGCGCTGTTGGCCGCGGCCGCCGGTGCCGCCGTGGGAGGACTGCCCTGGTACGCCGTGGTGGTCCTGCCAGTCCTCTTCGCCGCAGGCATGTCGCTCTTCGACACCCTCGACGGCTCGTTCATGAACTTCGCCTACGGCTGGGCGTTCGCCAGCTCGGTCCGGAAGGTGTACTACAACCTCACGATCACCGGGCTGTCCGTGGCGGTGGCGCTGTTCATCGGCACGATCGAGGTCGGCGGGCTCCTCGCCACCGAGCTGCACCTCCACGGGCCGCTCTGGTCGTTCGTCGCCGGCTTCGACATCAATCGGGCCGGCTTCGTCATCGTCGGCCTCTTCGTGGTCACGTGGGTGGTGGCCGTGGTCTACTGGCGGCTCGCCCGGGTCGAGGAGCGGTGGTCGCAGGCGGTGCCGGGAACGTCGTCGCCGGGTGCGCCCTGAGCCCGGCGGGCCGGGCCCGGGGCTGCCGAGCGTGGAACGATCGGGGGACCGCACGACCCGAGGAGCGCTCCCGTGGACTTCGCCATCGCCTTTGCCAACACCGGTCCGTTCGCCGAGCCCGAGGCGGCAGTGGCCTTCGCCCGCGCCGCCGAGGCGGCCGGCTTCGAGTCGCTGTGGACGGTCGAGCACGTCGTCGTGCCGGCCGGCTACCGCTCGACGTACCCCTACAGTCGGTCCGGACGCATGCCTGGCGACGAGGACGCCCCGATCCCCGACCCGCTCGTCTGGCTCGCGTACGTCGCCGCTGCCACGTCGACCATCCGTCTCGGCACGGGGGTGCTGATCCTGCCGCAGCGCCAGCCCGTCGTCGTCGCGAAGGAGCTCGCCACGCTCGACGTCCTGTCGGGCGGCCGGGTCCTCCTCGGCGTCGGGGTCGGATGGCTCGAGGAGGAATTCGCCGCCGTGGGGGTGCCCTTCGCCGAGCGGGGAGCGCGCACTGACGACCACATCGGTGCACTGCGCGCACTGTGGAGCCAGGACCAGGCCACCTACGAGGGGACCTTCACCTCGTTCAGCGCGTGCATCTCGCGGCCCCAGCCGATGGTCGGCACCATCCCGGTGCACATCGGCGGGCACTCCGAGGTGGCGGCGCGGCGAGCCGGGCGCCTCGGGGACGGCTTCTTCCCGGCGCAGGGCAGCCGCGAGCGGCTCGCCGACCTCTTCGCCCTTGCCCGTGTGACCGCCGAGGAGGCCGGGCGAGACCCGGAGGCTCTCGAGCTGACTGCCGCCGGAAACGGGTGCTTCGGCCCCGGGGCGCTCGATGAGGTGGCGGCCCTGGCCGAGCTCGGCGTCAGCCGGGTCGTCGTGCCTTCGTTCCTCTTCTTCGCCGACACCGAGGCGTCGCTTGCCCGTTACGGCGAGGAGGTCATCGCCGCGTCGTGACGCCTGGCGGACGCCGGCACCGGGCAGGGGACCGGCGGGGCGTGCAGACCGTGCTCCCGTCGACTACGAACGGGGACCACGGTCACGGCCCGGCGCGGGCCAGCGAGGAGGGGACCTGATGCACGCAGACGTGAAGGGCACGACGGCGCCAGTGCTCGAGCTCCAGCTCGACGCCGGGGAAGAGGTGGTCTCGACGCAGGGGGAGCTGTCGTGGATGACCCCGAACGTCGAGCTCTCGCAGACGACGGGGACGGGCGGCTCCCACGGGCTCCGGGCCACGTTGAAGCGCGTGGCTGGCGGGGGCGGCCTGCTGCTCACTCGCTACCGGGCGTCCCAGGGCGAGGGGATGGTGGCCTTCGCCGCCAAGCTGCCGGGTCGGATCTTCCCCGTCGAGATCGCCGCGGGCTCCGGTTACCTCGTCCACCGCCATGGCTGGCTGTGCGCCACTTCCGGAGTTGTCCCGTCGGTCGGCTTCCAGCAGTCGTTCTCGGGTGGCCTGTGGGGTGGCGACGGGTTCGTGCTCGAGCGCCTCGAAGGGGAGGGGACAGCGTGGGTCGAACTGGCCGGCGAGACCGTCACCTACGAGCTCGCTGCCGGCCAGACCCTCCTCGTGCACCCCGGCCACGTCGGCGTCTTCGCGGACTCGGTGTCCTTTGAGGTCACCCGGGTCCCCGGCATCGCCAACAAGCTGTTCGGCGGAGACGGCTACCACCTCGTCGCCCTCACCGGCCCGGGGACCATCTGGCTCCAGAGCATGCCGCTGCCCATCCTCGCCGGTGCGCTCGCCCCCTACCTCGGCGGCGGCCAGCAGGCGGGCTCGGGCGTCGTCGCCGGCGGGCTCGCCGGTGGGCTCGCCGGCGGTGCGCTCGGCAACCTCTTCGGAGGAAATGTCTGACCGGCCGGCAGACGGCCCAGACGGTCGGGACCGCTCCCGTGAGGGGCGGCGAAAGCCGTTCCGGGTGGCGCTCGTCGGCTATGGCCTCGCCGGTCGCGTCTTCCACGGGCCGCTCGTGTCGGGCGCGCCGGGGCTCGTCGTGCGCACCGTCGTCACCGGTGACCCGGATCGTGCCGCCGCGGCGCGGGCCGACCTTCCCGGCACCGTCGTGGTCGGCCGGCTCGACGACCTGTGGGCACGGTCCGACGAGCACGACCTGGTCGTCGTGGCGAGCCCGTCGGGCACCCACGTCGAAGTCGCCCTCGCCGCGCTGGACCACCGGCTCGCCGTGGTGGTGGACAAGCCGCTCGCCACCACGGCTGCCGACGGTCGGCGCATCGTGGACGCTGCCCGGGCGGCTGGCCGGCTGCTCACCGTCTTCCACAACCGGCGGTGGGACAGCGATCAGCTGACACTTCGCCGCCTCGTCGAGGCGGGTGAGCTCGGCACTGTGTTCCGTCACGAGTCGCGCTTCGAGCGGTGGAGCCCCGAGCGGGCGGCCGGGCGCTGGCGCGACGAGCTCCCGCCCGAGCGAGGCGGGGGCGCGTTGGCGGACCTCGGTCCGCACCTGGTCGACCAGGCGCTCGAGCTCTTCGGACCCGTCGAGCGCGTCTACGCCGAGGTGCACGCGCGCCGGGGCGGGGTGGCCGACGACGAGGCCTTCCTCGCGCTCGCCCACGCGTCGGGAGTCCGCTCGCACCTGTCCCTCGGCCTCGTCTTCGGGGCACCGGGGCCGCGCCGGCGCGTCGTGGGCGAGCTCGGGTCGTTCGTCGTCGACCGGCTCGACGGGCAGGAGGACGCACTACGGGCGGGGGCGCGTCCCGGGGCGCCCGGCTTCGGCGTCGAACCGCCCGAGCGCTACGGCCGCCTCGTCACGGGGGACGACGTGCGTGCCGTGCCGAGCGAGCCGGGCCGGTGGCCGGCGTTCTACGCAGGCGTGGTCGACGCGCTCCGGGGCCTCGCTCCCGCGCCCGTCGACCCGGCCGACGCGGTGGCGGGGCTGGCGGTGCTGGACGCCGCCCGGATGAGCGCGGCACGTGGCCGCGTCGAGGTACTGGTCGACTGACCGTGCCGGCACCGGCGCCATGGCTGGCGCCGGTGCGCTGCGCCGTTCAGGTGCGCGTCGCCGGGCGGTCACCGCCGAGGTCCGCGGGTGCAGTCTTCGCGTCCCGGGCCCGGAGCGAGTGGGAGAGCAGGTGGGTGTCGCGCAGGCGCGGCTGGGGTCCGGCTCCTCCTTGGGCTTCGTGGATGGCCGTGAGGGTGCGGACCAGGATGCGTCGGGCGAGCCAGAAGAAGAAGAAGGAGAGCGGGAGCTCGGCGCCGAGCGCGGTGGCGATGCTCTCCCACTGGTCGGCGTTCCCGAGCGACGTGACGACGTCGAACCAGGCGTCGCTGAAGAGGAGGGTGCCGACGATGAGCGAGCTGACCAGCGTCACGCGGCGCCTCGACCATGCGGAGCGGGCGACGTGGGCGAGCGCCAGCACCTCGAAGATATCGAAGCCGATCCACACGAGGCGCCAGTGGTGGGCGTCGTAACGGCGGGGGAGGCTGACGGCGAGGAAGACGATCCAGGGAATGAGGATGACGACCGCCGCGCCGGCCAAGGCCGCAACCTGGCGGTTGAGCTCGCGGTGGCGGCTCGGCGGCACGCCGTCGTGTCGCCGGTCGACCCGTTCCGGACCCGCGTCCATGCCCCTACTCAACCAGGACGGACGAGCCAGCCGGACGCGCCCGGCGCCGATGAGGTGCCTGACCGGCCGGTGGGGCAGGATGGGGGGGCGCGCCGACGCCGGGCGCATGGTGCGCCGAAGCGAAGGGGGCTGGCCATGCTCGAACCGTTCGACACCCACGAGGTCGTCAACCAGAGCCCGCCGCTCGAGGGGCACGACGTGTACTCGACCGACCGGGTGCTCGTCGAAGCGGTCGAGCGGGAGGGGGCCCAGTGGGCGGCGGCCGAGCTGTCCGCACTGGGCGTGCTGACCGGGGCGCCGCGCACCCAAGAGCTGGCCCGGCTGGCCAACGAGCACCGACCCGAGCTCCATACCCACGATCGGACCGGGCGCCGCGTCGACCAGGTCGAGTACCACCCCGCCTACCACGAGCTGATGGCCACGGCGATCGCTCATGGACTGCACGCTGCTCCGTGGGCCGACCCGCGCGACGGGGCCCACGTGGCCCGGGCGGCAAAGGTGTTCGTCTGGTACCAGGGCGACGCCGGGCACGTCTGCCCGGTGTCGATGACCTACTCGGTGGTGCCCGCTCTGCGCCACCAGCCCGACGTGGCCGCCGAGTGGGAGCCGCGTCTCAGCTCGACCAGCTACGACCCCACGGACGGGCCGGCGTCGACGAAGACCGGCGCCATGTGCGGGATGGCCCTCACCGAGAAGCAGGGCGGCTCGGACGTCCGCGCCAACACGACCACGGCCGAGCCGCTCGACGCCGACGGCTCGACGGCGGTCCTGACGGGGCACAAGTGGTTCTGCTCGGCGCCCATGTCGGACGGGTTCCTGATGCTCGCCCAGGCGCCCGGCGGGCTCACCTGCTACTGGGTGCCGCGCTGGCGTCCCGACGGGACGAAGAACCCCATCCACATCCAGCGGCTGAAGGACAAGCTCGGCGACCGCTCCAACGCCTCGAGCGAGATCGAGCTGGCTGCCGTGTGGGCGCAGCGGGTCGGCGAGGAGGGTCGGGGAGTGCGCACCATCATCGAGATGGTCAACCACACGCGCCTCGACTGCGCCATCGGCTCGGCGTCGGTGATGCGCCAGGGCGTGGCCCAGGCGTCGTGGCACGCCGCCCACCGCAATGCCTTCGGGGCGCTGCTCGCCGACCAGCCGCTGATGCAGAACGTGCTCGCCGACCTCGCCCTCGAGTCCGAGGCCGCCACCGCCGCCGTGCTCCGGCTCGCCCGGTCGTACGACCGGGACGACGTGGAGCACGAGGCGCTGTTGCAGCGAGTGCTGACCCCGGTCGTCAAGTACTGGACGTGCAAGCGGGCGCCCCAGCACGCGGCCGAGGCGCTCGAGTGCCTGGGGGGCAACGGGTTCGTCGAGGAGTCGCCGATGCCCCGCCTGTTCCGGCAGAGCCCGGTCAACGGGGTGTGGGAGGGGTCGGGCAACGTCATCTGTCTCGACGTCCTGCGCGCCCTCGCGAAGTCGCCCCGGTCGCTGGACGCCTTCTGGGAGGAGGTCAACCGGGCCGGCGGCAGCGACACCCGGCTCGACGGCGCCGTACGCAGCCTGCAGAACGAGCTTGCCCACCCCGAGAGCCTCGAGGGACAGGCCCGTCGGCTCGTCGAGGAGATGGCGCTCGTCTTCCAGGCGTCGCTGCTCGTGCGCCACGCACCCGAGGCGGTCGCCGACTCGTTCTGTGCGTCCCGGCTCGCGCCCGACCGCGGCCGGGCCTTCGGCACGCTCCCTCGGGGGACCGACGTCCGGGCGATCGTCGAGCGGGCGGCACCCTGGGCGGCGGTGCCCGCCTGAGCGCCTCGGGTTGAGCGCCTCGGATTGAGCGCCTCGGGTTGAGCGCCTCGGGTTGAGCCGCTGAGAGGCCCGGGAACCCAGGCCGGCGCGCGCTGCTCCTCGCCGGCACCGGGTGGCTTGGCCCAAGATCGGGGGTGCAGCCGACTCGGACCTCCGGTACGGTGACGAGCGAACGGCGGACAGGACACAGAGGTACGGATATGATCTCGGGCATGCTGGCGGAGCATGAAAGTGATCGAAATAACATGACACGTGGTGACGCTCGGTCGTCACCCGGCGGCCGACGAGGCGCGCGGGCCCCGACGGGCGTCGCCCCGAAGACCGGTCTGGTGGTCGTTGTTGCCGGGTGCACGTTGGCGCTGGCGGCGTGCAGCTCGGCTGTCCCCACGGCAGCGGCCCCACATCACGGGTTGGCGGTGAACGGGCGGTCAGGCCACCCGGTCGCGTCGACGACGACCACGACGCTCGGCCCGACCCAGCGGGCGGTGGTGTCGGCGTGGGAAGACGCCGAGCGGACTCTCTACGGCTACATGCAGGAGCCGCCGGCACCTGCTCGTGCTGCGCTGGTCGCGGGTGACACGAGCGCCACGCTCTGGCCCGACCTCGGCGAGTACTTTGCCAACCCGGCCCTCAAGTCGGAGAGCCTGTTCTTGATCGGGATGACGATGCAGGAGCTTCATGGCCCGGCCTCCTACGACCTCGGCCATCCCGTCGTGTCGGCGATGTCGGCGTCCAGCGCGACCGTCACCGGGTGCATCTACGACTCCGGAACGACCACGCCCAGCGGCGCGCCCGGCCCAGCGAACCTCGACGGGGGAGGACCGGGCGGCTA
>JAJZJT010000096.1 GCA_021809995.1 Actinomycetes bacterium | reverse complement strand
TTGGTCGGGTCGATGCCGGCGCGCACGAAGCACTCCCGCGAGTAGGACGTGTGGGTCCAGATCTCGTCGACCCGCGACTGCATCGGAGGCACCCAGGAGGCAGGCACGACCCCGAGCTCCCATGGCTGGATGACGACAAGCCGGGCGCCGGGCGGCCCGGGAGAGAGGTCCGGCGGCCAGCTGTGGCGGACCTCGACGGCCGGAGTGCTCCACCGGGGCGGGCGCAAGCCGTCCTGGGCGATCCCGAGCCGGGCGCGCGTGTCGGGACGCACGGCACCTTGCTCGCCCGTCACCACGTCGACCGACAGCGAGTCGTCACGACGGAGCAACCGGATAAGCTCCCGGTTGACCCGGGCGAGGCTGTGGAGGGCGTAGACGTCACCGCACCAGCGAACTCGCGCCGCACGCGTTCCGGAACCCTCGTGGTCACCGGAACCCTCGTCGTTGCCGGTCACTCCGGGACGCCGGCGACGGGTGTCGCCGAGCTCGGTGATCCGCCTCGCCGCGACCGCGGCGGCATGGTCCCAGGTCCATCGGGACTCGACGTCGGCCCGCGCCCGGCTGGCCAGGGTACCCAGCTCTCCGGGCCGTTCGACCACCCGGCGCAGCAGAGAGACCAGATGGGCGACGCTCGGCTCGGCCCAACGGTGCCCTCGGTAATGGGCCACGTCCATCTCCGCGCCCACGTCGACCAGACGCTCGACGTCGATGAGCATCGAATTGCCGTCGTTCATGAACTCGAGCTGCCCCGACCAGCGTGTCGCCACGACCGGCAATCCGCACGCCATCGCCTCGATGAGCGGCCGTCCCCACCCCTCACCACGGGTCGGGCTCACGTAGGCGTCGGCGGTGCACAGGAGCCTGGGCATGGCGTCGGGCGGGAGGTGGCGGCCCAACACGACGATCCTCGCCACATCCTGGCGGCGCCGGCCGAACCGGCTGAGCTCGGCCTCGACGAGGCGCTCCACCGCCTCGGTCGCGTCACCGTCGCCGAGGAAGCCGCGTGGGAAGGCACGCAGGACGAGCGTGACGTCGTCGCCAGGTGTGAACGCCTCGGCCCATGCCCTCAGGAGGACGTCTGGACCTTTGCGGTGGCTCCACTCGAAGACGGAGAGGAACACCGTGCCCTGGACGCCGTCGAGTGCGAGCGGCTCGCAGCCCGGTCGGAACCGCGCGGCGTCCACACCGCCCGGTACCACCTCGATCGGAGTGGTGACCCCGGCAGTCCGGAACGTCTCGAGGTTGAAGTGGCTCGGGACCCAGATCTCGTCGACCGTGTTCAACCGGGCGACCCAGTCCGCCGGGATGCGGTCCGTTTCGTACATCGTCCGTGCGACGGTGCGCCTGCTCCCTGGAACCGGATGGACGACGTCACCAGTGACGTGAAGCACGGAAAGAGGCGCGGCGGCCAGGTCCAGACGCAGGGCGTCCTCCAGGGAGGCGGCGAGAGCGGGGTCGCTCACTCGGAGGGCACTCCAGAGGCCCGGGGTCTCGACGGCGATATTCCTCGCGCCGACCGTGAGGCCCCGCGCTCGCAGGTGGTGGACGAACTGGCGCGCCTCGTCGGCGTAGCCGCTCACGTTCATGAGCGGCGCGTACCACGCTACCCGCCGATCGGCAGCCTTCTTCGGGGCCGTGTAGCGGGCGCCCCGTGCCGTCCGTGACGGGCGGGTGGTCAACGCGACGAGTCTGGGACGGCGGGGGCGCTGGCCGGAGAGGTCATCCCGGTGACGGCACCGCCTCCGAGGATCTGACCGGGATCGGAGGCCGCCGCGGCCCGGAGGTTCTCTCCGGCGAGTGCCTGGTAGAGCTCCTCGCGCAGGACCTGGGTACTGCGGGGCGCTTCGATGCCGAGCCGCACCTGACCGGCGCCGTCGATCCCGACGACCACGACGGTCACGTCTTCGCCGATACGGATCCGCTGGCCGGCCCGTCTGGTCAGGACAAGCACGCCAGGCTCCGGTCGGAGAGGCTCGCCCGCACCGGGCGCCCCTCGGCGATGACCTGACATCCCAGCCCGGCGGCGACGTTGAGCACCACCGGACCGAGGAGGTTCGCGGTCACCCGACCGTCGGCGACCGTGAGGACGGACAGGATCCTCACCTGCTCGGGCCGATCGACGTGGAGTAGCTCGACCGTCGCTTCGTCGAGATCGAGCTCTCCGAGATCCGGAAAGACGAGCCCGGGTTCGATGACGACGAAGTTGGGGCCTCCCGGTGGTTCACGCGACACCAGTCGCTGCAGCGGCCCGTCTCCCAGCGTCTCGAGCGCAAAGCGCCTGCGCCCGGGAAATCCGGGCATCCCCTGCGGAAACTCCACCTCGATTGCGTCCATGACTGTATCTATCGGCAACGATCCCGAGAACTTCACCCCGCAAGGGTTCGCCCCAGAGCTCCCGGCTGGCTTCGCCCCGGATCTCTCGAGGGACCTCCCGATCACGCTCGGCGCCGGCCGGCGCGACGATTCACTACGCCCACACAATCATGACCTTGCTCCCCTCAAGCGCGCCGCGGAGCCCACCGAAACATCGGATGTGACCGACCCGCGCCACCGCACGATCCGGCCTGCAGTGCCGGCGAGCATCCCCGGAAACGACGCCGATCGCGGAGCTGGCCATCCCCCGGTGGCACCGCACGTCGTGTCCGGATGGCGCGACGCCTGCCGGACGGTGACGGTCGCCACCGGCTCCCTGACCGGCCACCTCGTGCCACGGTCCGAGGTCGCGGAGGTCCCCGAGGATCTCCTCGAAGGCCTTCGCGCCCTGCCGGCTCCCGTGCGCCCGCCGGTCGTCGTCCATGGCCCGACCGGTCTCGTCATGGACGGCTGGGCCAGCCTGGCCCTCGCCCAGGAGAACGGCTCCGCCACGCTCGACGTGCTTGTCTACGACGGCCCCGAGCACGACGCGGTCGCGCTCGTCATGGCCGAGGATGCCCGGATGGCCCGCCGGCGCACCACCAGCGAGCGCCTGGCTGCCGCCATGGCGTACCTCACCCGGCACCCCGAGACACCCACGTCCCGCCTCTCGGCGACGTTCCGTCTGCACCGCAGCGTCATCGACGCCGAACGCCAGGTCCGCTTCGCCACCACCCGGGTGCGCGCCTCCGACGGTCGGCTCCTGCCGAGCCGCTACGGAGCGGCGCTTCCCCGGGCACTCGAGCTGGCGAGTGCCGATCCGAGCCTCTCCGCTCGGCGCCTCGCCACCGAGGCAGGGGTGTCGTGGCGGACGGCCCAGGCGGCACTGACCGAGGTGCGCTCCGGCCGGGCCACAGGCGGAGTGGCCCCCGCGGATGCCACCACCTCACCGGTGAACGCTTGCACCACCTCACAGACCGACACTGGTTCCGCCTCGTCTACGTATGCTCGTCCCGCCTCGCCGGCGAGCGCCCGTCCGACCTCACCGGTACCGACCCACCGCACCGACGAACAGCTCCTCCAGGACCTCCACGACCTGGCCGCCGAGATGGCCCGTCGGATCGATGACGCCCGAAGGGCCGGTAGGGAGCTGGCCCTGGCGCTCGACCCCGTCGCCGTCGACAGCGCCGCGGCCCACCTACGCCGCGTCGCGATCGGCCTGCGGGTTCGTGCCACCGTACGGGCCGTGGCGTAGGAGCACCCGCCACCCATGCACCCCAGGGGCGCGGAGGCATACCGTTCCGGCACCGGTCGAGCGACAGCCTCAGGTTGGGTTGTTCCTCGGATATCCGGCAGCACCCCAGCGCTACGCACCTCATCGCTACGCACCTCTCGACTGGGCACGGCGCGAGCGGCGCTGGCCAGCGCGGTCGCCGCCGTCCAACTCGAACGCGACTGGCACCCTGCCCGGCGACGCGAAGCGCTCGAGCCCTACGTACTCGACTACGCTGTCGCCTTCGCCGACGCTCGCAGCTCCGCCATCGGACCCTCCGCCGACCGAGCCGAGATGCGCCAGCTAGCCCTGCGGCGCGCTCTGGCGACGTTGGAACGCCTCGACGGGAGCCTCAGCGCCGGGGAGCAACTGAGCTACCTGCACACGGCGCTCACCGGCGCATTTGCTGACGTGGCGCGTGCCGCCGACGTCCTGGGTCGCGCCGGGCGCCGCCTCCATCAGCGTTTTTTGGACCTCGTCGACGCCACCACCCAGGAGCACCACCGGGAGCTCACCTCGGCAGAGCTCGATGCCATCGCCACCGACATCGTCGGCGAGGACGCTCGGCCGGCCGACTGGTACCGTTGCCGTTACGGCACCGATCCGGTGGCCATCCACCCCACTTACTTCGGCCTCGGGGAGGCCGGATCCGACGCCGCCGATCCCGAGCGCGCCCTGCTCGGAGACGAGCTCGCCCGTGCGGTCGCCATCCACCCGGAACCAGAGATCCGCCGCTATCTCCTTTGGGCGCTCACCGGGGAGGTCGAACAGCCGGCCTCAGGCAAGGGCAGCCGGTGCTGCACGCCTCGCGGAGCGAGGCGTGGCGTCGGGGAGCCATCCTCTTGCCACTGCACGTGCCGGGGCAAGGACCCCTCTCTTCCCCGACCCGATGCGCTCGTCGAAAGGCTCGGACCGCTACTGCGGGACCTGCTCGGTCTCGGGCCCGCCGATCCCGGTTAGCGTCAGCCTCTCGTCCCCGCCTCGCCGCGAGGCCGGCTGTAGCGATCCCACACCCACGCCACGGCCGAGAGCCCGGCGCCGGCCAGGATGATGGCGACGAGCACCCAGATGAGCGCGGCGACGAGCGAGGTCTGGCCCTCGGCGAAGTTGAGAAGCGCCGGGACACTCATGAGGATCGCGACGGCGACGACGGTCAACGGACGCGGTGTCCTCATGTCGAGACTCCTCCGGCGACGCCGGCCACCGCGGTGGTGCCGTCCAGCACCCCACAGCTCTCGATCGTGACCCCGTCAGGTATCTCCGCGACCGACAGCACCCCCAGGCTGGGGGCCCCCCGGCGAAGCAGCCGGTGGAGCGCGGGCCGCAGTCGACCCGAGCACACGACCACGGCACGGCGACCGCCGTCCTCGATGCGGCGGGCCGACTCCGCCGCCTGCTCGATCACGTGTTGGAGCACGACCGGGTCGCCGCCGAGCACCGGTCCGTCGTCGGACTGCCGTAGTCCTTCGACGAGCGCCGACTCCGTGGCCGGGCTGAGCGTCAGCACCGACAGGCGATTGTCGGTCGTCCACTGCGCACAGATCGAAGCGCGGAGCGCGGCGCGCGCTGCTTCGATGAGGGCGTCGACGTCCTTCGTGCGCCTCGCCTTCTCGGTCATCGCCTCGATGATGCGCACGAGGTCACCGATGCCGACACCCTCGGCGAGCAGACCGCGGCTGACCGCCAGGACGTCTCCGACGCTGAGCTGTTGCCTCGAGAGCTCGTCGAGCACAGCTGGATCGCTGTAGCGGACCACGTCGAGCAGCTGTTGGACCTGCTGGAGGGTGAGAAGATCGGCGGCGTGGCGGCGGATGACCTCAGCCAGGTGGGCGACGACGAGCGCAGCGCGGTCCATCACGACCGCTCCCGCTGCGATCGCCCTCTGGCGGGCGTGCGGAGCAACGAGCACCGAGTCGACGCCGTAGACGGGGTCACGGACCCGCTCGCCCTCGATCTGCTCGCTGGCGCCGCCGACGGCCAGCAAGAGACCCGGCGGGATGCACCCGGTCCCCACCTCGACACCGTGCAGCAGGATCCGATACCGGCCCACGCCCATCGACGCCTCGTCTCTGAGCCGCACCTTCGGGACGATGAACCCCTTCTCCTCGCCCATCTTGCGCCGGAGGCTCCGGACCTTGGTGACGAGCTCGGCTCCATGGCTGTCCGCGATGAGCGGCACCCAGTCCGGGGCGAGCCGCACCTCGAGAGCCTCGACCCGGAGGTCGACCGCCATCGATGCCGGGGTGGGCTCCACGGCCGCCGCCGGCTCGGCCGCGCCGGCCTCATCCGCGACCACCTTGGCCTGGTTCGACGCGATCCGCCACCCGAAAAAGGCGATGGCGGCACCGACGAGGACGAAGATCTTCGGCAGCCCAGGGATGATCCCGAGCACCCCGAGCACCCCGCCGCCGATCATCACGGCCCGGTAGTTGGCGCGCACTTGACGGAGGACGTCCGTGCCGAAGTCACCGCCCTCCTCTCCGGCCCGGGTGACGACGATGCCGGTGGAGACCGAGATCAAGAGCGCCGGGATCTGGGACGCCAATCCGTCACCGACCGAGAGCAGGCTGTAGGTGTCGATCGCCTGCGACAACGACAGGTGACGTTCGGCCACACCGACGATGAAGCCGCCGATCAGGTTGATGAGCACGATGACGAGGGCGGCGATCGCGTCGCCCTTCACGAACTTGGACGCCCCGTCCATCGCACCGTAGAAGTCGGCCTCCTGAGCCGTCTCGGCTCGGCGGCGACGGGCCTCCTCCTGGTCGATGAGCCCCGAGTTGAGATCGGCGTCGATCGCCATCTGCTTGCCGGGCATTGCGTCGAGCGTGAAACGAGCGGCAACCTCCGCCACCCGCCCGGCACCGTTGGTGACGACGACGAACTGGATGATGATGAGGATGAGGAAGACGACGAGCCCGACGACGACCGAGCCGCCGACGACGAAGTGACCGAAGGACTCGATGACCGAGCCGGCGTACCCGTGGAGCAAGACGAGCCGGGTCACGCTCACATTGAGCGCCAGCCGGAACAGCGTGGCAACGAGCACGAGCGTCGGGAACGCCGAGAACTCGAGCGGTCGATGCACCTGCATGGCGATGACGAGGACGGCAATTGCCGCCGTGATGTTCACGGCGATCAACACGTCGAGCAGGATGGTCGGGATGGGGATGATGAACAGCACCACGACGACGATGACCCCGATCGGCATCCCGACCAGGGCGAGCCGGTCTCTGTTCACCTCGAGGTCCCTCCGCTCACGCCCACACCTCGCGGCGCGAGCCACGTGCAGCCGGAGCCTGGATCCGGCCGCGCAGCTCTTCCCGGCGGGCGAGGAGCACCGACTCGGCCTCGTGCAGCCTCCCGAGCAGTGCGTCGGCTTGCCTCACGAGCCGCTCGGGGAGCGGCTCGTGAGGCAAGTTCGGGGGCGGCCCGGGAGCGTACGCGCTCGCACAGAGCTCGAGCCACCGTTCGGTCTGGACGAGCGCCTCGTCCCACGCAGAGGGCACCGGGATCGACTCCCCTCCGGTGGCTGGCGTCGTCTCCGGCTCGGCCAGGTAGGTGTCCGGGAAGCTCACGGTAGGTACTGCAGCAGCGACTCGGGCACGACGTTCGCGATGGCGTACATCGACGCCTGCAGGCTGTTCTGGTCGGCCTGGTAGGTGGTATCGACCTGGGCGACGTTGGCGTCCAACACGTTCGAGGTCTCCGTGGCCAGCGTGGTGAGCGTGGCGTTGGCCGCGTCGCTCGCCTGCTGGAACTGGTCGTAAAGCGAGCCGACCGTGGCGATGGCATCGTTGGCCTGGGTGACATACGTGGAGACTGCCGACTCCGCCGCCTGGGCACCGGCGAGGTTGCCGCCGGCGAGGTCGGCGGCCGCCTGGTCGATCACCGAGAAGATGCTCGAACCGGGGGAGCCGGCGACTGTCGAGCCGAAGACGTCGGCACCGACGACCCCGGTCTGGAGTTGCGTGCCCGCCGCCACCGTCACCGATGCGATGGTGGTATTGCCCTGATATGTGCCCGAGGAGTCGAACGCGCTCGTCACCCCTGACGTCCCCCCGAAGACGGCATAGCCGTCGTAGGTGGTGTTGGCGATCTGCAGCAACGCCGACGAGAGCGATCGCAGCTGGGCGGCGTCGGCCTGCTCGCCGGTCGAGGAGTCTTGGGCCTGGGAGGCACCCTCCAGGGTGTCCATGACCTGGTTGAGCGTCGAGAGCGCGCTCGAGAGCGCGTTCTGCGCCTGTCCGAGTTGCCCCATGCCGGCACTGGCGTTCGAGACATAGCCGTTGACCCGTGCCTGTGCCGCCTGGAGCTGGAGGGCCTCGACGGTGCCCGGTGGGTTGTCACTCGGCTGGTTGATCGCCTGCCCGGTCGTGAGCTGGAGCTCGGCCTGCTGGACGCCACGTTCGGTCGCGTAGGTGTCGTTCAGGAGCGCGTTCGCGAACGCGGGAGTGGTCGGGGGAAGGATCGACATCACGACACCGCCTGGAGCAACGCCTGGACCATCGACGTCGCCGTGACGATCACCTTGGCCGAGGCCTGGTACGCCTGCTGGTCGTTGAGCATGGTGACGAGCTGGTCGTTCTGGTTGACACCCTCGGCCGACGACGCCGTCGACTGGGCCTGCGAAGCAGCCACCACCGTCGCCGTCTCCGACGCCTTCGCCGCCTGGACAGCCGATCCGACGGTACCGACCAGCGTCTGGTACAACGCGTCGGCACCCGACGGAGCATCCGACAGCGCGGCGACCGCCTGGGCATTCCCGCCGTCGAGCGGGCCCGCGGCAGCCGACGTCCCCGCCGCGATCGTCGTCGGGTCCGCCACCATGGCCGGGCTCACCTCGATCGTGGCTGCGGAGGGCGTCCCGGAAAAAGAGAACATCGCCGTGCCGGGTGCCGACGTGGCCGTCGAGCTCCCCACCGGGGACCAGGAGACCCCGGCCTCCAGCTGGCTGTTGACCGTCGAGGCCAGCGTGGTCGCCACGCTGTCGAGGCTCGACTGCCAACCCGAGATCGTGCCCATGGCGGAGATCAAGCCGGCCACCGTGCCCGAGTCGACCGGCACCGCCGTGGTCGTGCCTTCGAGGACGATCGTGGTGGACCCGGCGGTCCCTGCGGTCTCGAGCTGCGACGCGTTGACGCCCTGGACGAGGTTGATGCCTCCGATCTTGTACGTCACCGCACCGGTCGGCCCGACCGACGCGGAGCCGCCGATCTCGGACGCGATCGTCGACACCAGTGACTGCTGCTCCTCGGTGATGCCGTTCTGACCAGACCCGGACCCGTTGGCGGCGACCGCCTGCTGGTTCAGCTGGCTGAGTTGCCGGAGCTGCTGGTTGACCTGGGTAATCTGGTTGTCCATCTGGGAGAGGGCGTCCTGACTGGTCGTCGTCAGTCCCGCCGCCAGACTGTTCATCGACGCGGTCACTTGCTGGGCCGCCCCGACGAGCGAGTCGTAGGTCGCGGCGTTCCCGGGGCTGGCCGCCACTGCGTTCCAGTCCGACCAGAAGGTCGACAGCTGGGCCTGCAACCCGGTCGAGGACGGCTCCTGGAACAGCGACTGGGCGGTCGACAGGACCGACGCCGCCGCCGAGCTCGCCGACGCCTGCCCGGCGGTCGAGTTCATGAGCGCCGACAGCACCGCGCTGTAGTCGACGGAGATCCCGGAGACCCCGACACCGGAGCCGACGGCGTTCGCCCCGCCTGCGAGTGCGGTCGTCTCCGCCGTCTGCGCCAAGTACCCCGGAGTCGCCGCGTTCGCCAGGTTGTCCGAGACGACCTGCATCTCGACACTGGCGGCGTTGAGCCCCGAGGCGGCGATGCTCACGCCCGGCATGGTCATGCGGTCGCACCCCTTCCGGTCAGCACCGCATGGCGGCGTCGCCCCGATCGGTCGTAGTCGGCGACGGTGTCGTATGCGGCCAGCACCTCCTCGACCGCACCCATGCGGGCGGCGAGACACTCCCTGGCCCTGCTGGCCGCCTGGTCCACGCGCGCCAGGGCGCGGCGGGCCCGCCGGGCGGCCGCCTCCAGTCTCGTCTGTTCGTCGGGCGACGCTTCGGCGACGAGCTCGGCGAACGGGGTCCCGCCGGTGGAGCGCAGCCGCTCCGACTCGAGCACCTGGAGCCGGGCCGTCGCCAGCCCGACGTCTCGGGTCGCGAGATCAACCACCACGTGGCGCGCGCCGCTCGTCACGACAGAGGCCAGCAACTCCAGACGAAGTGCCAGCTCGCCGGCAGCGGCGACCTCGGCGTCGAGCTGGGCGATGACAGCATCGTGGTCCATGCCCGTGCATATCGGCAGGCCGCCCCGTCTCCTGAACGCCCCGTCTCTGCAACGCCCCGTCACACCGGGCGTCGCTCGGG
>JAJZJT010000095.1 GCA_021809995.1 Actinomycetes bacterium | reverse complement strand
CAGCCGTGCCCCCAGCCAGCCGTGCCCCGTGCCCCCAGCCAGCCGTGCTCCGTGCCCCCAGCCAGCCAGTCAGCCCAGGGCGTCCGAGACGGCGTCGACGAAGCGTCGGGGGGCCTCGATCATCGGATAGCGGCCGGCGCCGGGCAGGAAGACGGGCTCGGCCGTCCCGAGGCGCTCGGCCAGTGTGCAGGCGTCTTCGGGACCGGCCAGCGGGTCGTCGCTCCCCCACACGAGGGTGAGGGGTGAGGGGTGTCGGGCGATCGCACCGGTCAGGCGGCGCTCGGCGGCGGCCGAGCCGGCGAGGTGACGAGCCGTCCGGGGGAGGAGCAGGTGTCCGTCGAGGTAGGCGATCAGGTCCCACTGGGCGGTGAGTGTGTCGGGGTCGGGGGAGGAGGTCGGCGAGTGCGCCCCCGTCACCGCCTCCATGACGGCGACGCGGTCGGGCGCGTGCTCGTCGTCGAAGCGTCGGTCGGGCTGTTGCAGGAGGAATTGACGTCCCGCCGAGGGTCGGGCCAGGTCCTCGTAGACGAGCCCGTTGGCGAGGATCCGGGTGGTGACCTCTACCGGCCACGACCCCTCGAGGTGACGGGCGAGCAGCTCGGCGCCCACGAGATTGCCCAGGTCGTGGGTCATAAGGGCACAGCGGGTGACGCCGATGCCCGCCAGCAGGCCGGTGACCACGTCGGCCTGGAGGGCGAGCGAGTACCGGAGGTCGGGCTTGGCCGACAGCCCGAAGCCGAGCAGGTCGGGCAGGATCACCCGGCGGTGACGGGCGAGCTCGTCGACGACACCGGCGAAGTCGAACGACGACGTCGGGAAGGCGTGGAGGACGAGGACGGGAGGCCCCAGCTCGACCTCGGCGGCGGGGACGTCGGCGACGAAGACGCCGAAGCCGCCGACCGTGAGGTACCGGCCGCGCGCCCGCCAAGCCTCCGCCAGGGTGTTCACGCGAGCAGTCGGTCCCCGAGGAAGCCGAGGACGCGGTCGAGTGCCTGACGGGTCGGGGTGCCCGGTCGGTCGTCCAGGTCCTCGGTGAGGACCGAGTGCGCGTTGCGCCGGTGCCCGGCGGGGTTCCCCGGCGACGAGTCGAGCTCGACGGCCACGAACCCGTCGCCGAGCTCCTCGGCGAGGCGGGCGAACCGATCGGCCGGGCACGCCCGGTCGCCGGTGAAGCGCAGGCCGAGCACGCACGCGCCCTCGGCGACGCGCCGCCGGACCTCCTCGAGGTCCTCCTCGTCGATCCCGAGGTCGCGCCGGTGGGCGGCGCTGACCGGCAGGGGGAGCGACGGCTGGCTCAGCACGGGAGCGACGACGCTCGGGTCGACGAGCATGGCGAGGGCGAAGCCCCCGGTGAGGCACATGCCAACCACGCCGACGCCCGGGCCCCCGCAGCGCGCGTGCTCGTCGCGAGCAAGTGCCCGTAGCCAGCGGGTGACCGGGCTGGTACGGCCCCGGGCCAGCACCACGAACTCGCGGGACACGCAGCAGCCCGCCAGCGAGCGGAGCGCGTAGCCGGCCGACGGAGCCTTGCCGTCGGTACCGAAGAGGTGGGGGACGACGGCCGTGCAGCCGAGCGCTGCCACCCTTCGGGCGAAGTCGGCGACCCGAGGCGTGATGCCGGGAACCTCGCTCAGGACGACGACGGCGGGGCCCGAGCCCCGGCGGTGCACGACGCGGGAGTGACCGTCGTAGGCGCGCTCCTCGGCGTCGAACCCGGCCACGGGGGGCGGCATGCCTCGACGCTACCGCTGTGGTTCCTGCTCGGCCCGGTCCGTGGGGTGCGCTCTCCGGTCCCCGGGTGCCCGGTCCGCCGCTGCGCCGGCGGGGCCGGCGGCACCCGTTCCGGGCTGCGGTCCGCCCACCGCCAGGACGGCCCGTACCGGCCGGTGATCGGAGCCGACGGGGCCCAGCACGCAACCGGACCCCGTCACGGGCCCGGTGACGAGCACGTGGTCGAGCTGGCTGTGGGGCCGGGGCGCCGGCCACGTCCGACCGTGCACCACCCGGTGCCACCCTGGCAGCAGCAGCGAGACCGCCGGTCCCCATAGGTTCATGTCGCCGGCGAGCACGGCCGGCTGGCCGCTGTGCGCGAGGGCGCGGGCCACCTCGCGGTAGTGGAAGGGTGAGCCGTGGAGCAGGTGCGAGAAGTGGGTGCCGTGCACGGTCAGCGTGCCGTCGCCGGTCGGCACCTCGCACGACAGCACGGCGCGTCCGACCGGGTCGCGACGCAGCGGCGTCAGGCGGGTGACACCGAGGAACCGGCAGGGCACCCGCACGAGCAGTGCCACGCCCCACGAGCCGTGCCGCCCTCCCGAGCGGCGCACCCCTGAACGCCGCTGCCTCCAGCGTGGATCGTCGTCCACGTGGAGGATGCCGGACAGCAGTCCGAGCGGCGGTCCCCAGTGATCGTCGGCGCCGGGATCGGGGTCCAGCAGCCGGCCGTGGCCGAGGACCTCCTCGGCGAGCTCGTAGCCGAGCACGTCGGCGACGCGCCGGGCCAGGCTCGGGGCGCCGTCGGGCGCCCACGACTCCTGCAGGACGAGCACGTCGGCGTCGAGGGACCGACACGCCGCCACGACGTCGTAGGGTCGGCCCCAACCGTCGACCCCGAGGTGGGTGTTGAAGGTGGCGAGGGCGAGCGTGCCGCCGGTGCTCCCCGCGGTGCCGCCGGTGCTCACTGCCGGCCCAACGCCTCGGCGGCGGCGTGGAGCTCGGCCCGGAAGTCCGGGTGGGCGATCTCCGCCAGGGCGTGGGCCCGCTCGCGCACGGTGAGGCCGATCAGGTCGGCGGCCCCGTGCTCGGTCATCACGACGCCGGTGTGGTGCCGGGGCGTGGACACCACCGAGCCGCCTGTCAGCTCGGCCACGATGCGCGACCGCGTCTCGCCGCCCAGGGCCACCGTCGAGCGGAGGCAGACGAGCGAGTGGTCGTCGGCCCGCAGCTCGGCGCCCGACACGAAGTCCTCGTGGCCACCGACCCCCGAGATCTGCCGGCCGTCGACGCAGTCGGCCACGATCTGGCCGTAGAGGTCGACGGCGAGCGCCCCGTTGACCGACACGAAGGACCGGTTGCGGGCGATCACCGTCGGGTCGTTGACCACCTCGACGGGGAGGAAGGCGACCTCGTCGTTGCCGTCCAGCCAGTCGTAGAGGGCACGCGAGCCCAGGGCGAACGTCGTCACCGACCGCCCGTCGAAGACACCCTTGCCGTCGTTGGTGACCTTGCCGGCCCGGTGGAGGGTCATCAGGCCGTCGGTGAACATCTCCGAGTGGACGCCGTAGCCGCCGCCGTCCTCGGCTGCCAGCTGGTGGGCCACCATGTCGGGGACGGCCCCGATGCCGATCTGGAGCGTGCTCCCGTCGTGGACGTAGGACCGGGCCAGCGCGGCGATGGCCCGGTCGACGTCGTCGGCCTCGCTGGGGGGGAGCTCGTAGGGCGTGCTCGTGGTCTCGACGAGCACGTCGACGATGTCGAGCGGCAGCCGGTTGCGGTAGGTGGGCGGCAGAGAGCGGGTGCGGGGAAAGTTCGGGCTGACCTCGACGACGAGGAGCCGGTCGGGGTCGCGCCCGGCGGCCAGCAGCTCGCCGACCGTGGCCCCGACGTGGAGCGAGAGGTTGACGCCCCACCCCTCCTCGGGGTCCTCGTCGGGCGGCGCCGCCTGCACGGCCATCACGCGGGGGGCGAACCGCCGGAGGATGGGGCCGAACTGGCGGAAGCCCCCCGGGACGAGCTCGACCCGGGCGCCCTGGGCGAGCAGGACGCGCTCGGCCGGGCCGAAGAAGCCCGACCGGTACGCCACGCCGGGGTGGACCAGGAACGGGTAGTAGCCGAGCAGGAGGGCCCCGCCGACCACCAGGTCCTCCCAGTCGTCGCGCCCGCCGAGGGCGGTGAGGAACCCGTCGGGGTTGGCCGGTCCGAGCCCGAGCCCGAGGCTGTCGCGTGTGCGCAGCAGGGCGGCAGCCTCGGGGGGCGTGAGGGTGCGAGGCGTCACGGACGACCAGTGTGCCACCTGGTGCCCGACCGACCGGACCGGAGAGCAGTGCATCCCCGGTCCGGAGCGCCCACCCGAGCGGACGCGCAAACGCCGGTGCTGGCCGCGGTGGCCCGGGGTGCGGGAGGATCGTCTGGTGGACCGTGACCTCAGTGCGCTCTCCGGGCAGCCCGGGGACGCGACCGCCGGGACGCACGACAGCTCCTCCGGGGAGCCCGACGACTACGACGAGCTCTCGTTCCTCGAGGAGAACGCCGCCGAGGCGGGCCTTGTGTGGCGCGGTCGGCCACGCGTCGTGCGTGACGAGGTGCCGGTGGCGCCGGGACGGGCGGTCAGCGCCCTCGTGTGGGGGGACCCCCCGGCGTCGCTGGTGCTCGTGCACGGGGGTGGCCAGAACGCCCACACGTGGGACACCGTCGCGCTGGCCCTCGAGGAGCCGCTGGTCGCCGTCGACCTCCCCGGGCACGGCCACTCGGGCTGGCCCGTGGGAGCCGGCGTCCTCGATCCGTCGAGCCTGGCCGACGACGTCGCCGCCGCGGTGCGCCGGTGGGCTCCCGAGGCGCGCGCCGTGGTGGGCATGTCGCTCGGGGGCCTGGCCGCCCTCGCCCTCGCCGCTCGTCACCCCGACCTGGTCCGGCACCTCGTCCTCGTCGACATCACGCCCGGCGTCGACCGGCGGAAGAGCGCGTCGGTGACGGCGTTCCTCGCCGGTCCTGAGTCCTTCGGCTCGCTGGAGGAGATGGTCGAGCGCACGATCGCCTTCAACCCGGGCCGGTCCGAGTCGTCGCTCCGACGCGGCGTCCGCCACAACGCCGTGCGCCGCCCCGACGGGCGGTGGACGTGGCGGCACCAGCTCGGTCGTCCCGACGGCCGGACGGGGGTGCACGTGGCGAGCGTCGACTTCGGCCAGCGGTGGGACGACCTGGGCCGCACCACCGCACCGGTCATGCTGGTGCGAGGCGGGCGCTCCCCGGTCGTCGACGACACCGACGTCGCCGAACTGCTGCGCCGCCGGCCCGACGCCCGGGTCGAAGTGGTCGAGGGAGCCGGGCACAGCGTCCAGGGCGATCGACCGCTCGAGCTGGCTGCCCTCCTCCGAGGCGTGCTCGGCCCTCGCTGAGGCACCGGCCCGGGGGCCCGGTCCCGGCGGTGTTCAACGAGTGTTCCGTCGTTGTTCACCCTGCGGTCACCTCGTCATGAACCCCCGTTCAGGATCGCCTCGTACCGTCTGTCCTCGATGGTCCAGCTCCTCGGAAACGACACGACCGGTCTCGCGGGTGCAGCCCCTGCAGCCCCTGCAGCCCCCGAGCCCTCCGTGGCGGGCCCGGCCTTCGCCGCCCGCGGCCTGACGCTCTCCTACGGCGGTACGGCGGTGCTCGCCGACATCGACCTCGACGTGCCTGCCGGTGCTGTCACCGCTCTCGTCGGGCCCACAGGGTGCGGCAAGACCACCTTCCTGCGGAGCCTCAACCGGATGAACGACCGGGTGCCCGGCTTTCGGCTCTCGGGGTCGCTCGAGCTCTTCGGGGAGGACCTCTACGACGGCACGAGCGACCCGCTCGTCGTCCGTCGCCGGGTCGGCATGCTGTTCCAGCGCCCCAACCCCTTCCCGCTGTCGATCCGCGAGAACGTGGTAGCCGGCGTGAAGGCGCACCGGCTCGCCCGCCGGTCCGAGCTCTCCGCGATCGCCGAGGCGCGCCTGCGCCAGGTGGGCCTGTGGGAGGCCGTCTCGGACCGGCTCGGCTCGTCCCCCTTCCGCCTGTCCGGCGGCCAGCAACAACTCCTCTGTCTCGCCCGGGCCCTTGCCGTCTCGCCTGCGGTGCTCTTGCTCGACGAGCCCACCTCGTCGCTCGACCCGGTGTCGACTGCCGCCGTCGAGGCGATGCTCACCTCGTTGGTGCCCGACATCACCGTCGTGATCGTCACCCACAACCTGGCCCAGGCTCGCCGGATCGCCGACCACACCGCGTTCTTCCACCAGGGCCGCCTGGCCGAGCACGGGCCGACCGCCCGGCTCTTCGACGACCCCTCCGAGGAGGCCACCCGCCACTCCCTCTCCGGTCACTTCGGCTGACCGGCTCGCCCCCACCGGCCACCGGCGCGCCCCTCCCTTCGGGCACGGCCGGTCTGGGTCGGCGCGGCCGGAGCCGGGTCCTGCTGCGACCACGCCCGCACCATCCCACGATCCCCCGGACCACCTCATGACAGCTCGCAACACCGCGACGAAAGGAGCACCGTCCACCATGGACGTCCACGCACAGACCACCTCGCCCTCGGCGAGGCGCCCACGCCGCCTGGTGACCCTGGGCGGGCTCACCCTGGCGGGCGCCCTGGCGCTCGCCGCCTGCTCGTCGACCAGCTCGTCCCCGGCGACCACCAAGGCCTCCTCGAGTCCGAGCACGACGGGGGCCGCGTCGGCGACGGCGAAGATCCTCACCCCGCCGTCCTCGACGGTGGCGCTCACGGAGACGGGCTCGACCCTGCTCTACCCGCTCTTCAACCTGTGGGGACCCGTCTACTCGAAGCAGTACCCGAACATCACCTTGACCACGGCGGGAACGGGGTCGGGCACGGGCATCTCCCAGGCGGCGGCCGGTGCCATCGACATCGGTGCCTCCGACGCCTACCTGTCTTCCAGCCAGGTCTCCGCCCACCCGGGCCTGCTCAACATCCCGCTCGCCATCTCGGCGCAGATGATCAACTACAACCTTCCCGGGGTCAGCGGCCACCTCAAGCTCGACCCGACGGTGATCGCCCGGATCTACGAGGGCAAGATCACCGCGTGGAACGACGCGGCGATCGCCAAGCTCAACCCGGGCGTGACGCTGCCGGCCACCCGGATCGTCCCGCTGCACCGGATCGACGGCAGCGGCGACACCTTCCTGTTCAGCCAGTACCTCTCCAAGGGCGACCCGGCCGACTGGGGTGCCAACAACTTCGGTACGTCGATCTCGTTCCCGCCGATCTCCTCGGCGCTCGGTGCCACGGGCAACGGCGGGATGGTGAGCGAGTGCGCCAAGACGGTTGGCTGCATCGCCTACATCGGCATCAGCTTCGAGGCGCAGACGCAGAAGAACCACCTCGGCGAGGCCATGGTCGCCAACGGATCGGGGAACTACGTCCTGCCGGACAACGCGACCATCGACGCCGAGGCGGCCGGGTTCACGAAGAGCACGCCGGCCAACGGGGCCATCTCGATGATCTACGGCAAGACGGCCGCCCAGGGCTACCCGATCATCAACTACGAGTACGCCATCGTGAACGCGAAGCAGTCGAGCTCGACGACGGCTCAGGCCATCCGGGCGTTCCTCTCGTGGGCGATCAATGCCGCCGGCGGCAACGCGCCGAGCTTCCTGTCGCAGGTCGGCTTCCGGCCGTTGCCCCCCTCGGTGGTGTCCCAGTCGCAGGCCCAGCTGCAGTCGGTCCAGTAGGGCAGACGCGGTGGTCCACGACCAGCACGCCCGAAAGACCCACGCGGCGGGCCGACTGCTGAGCAGCGAGAGCCCTCCGGCGCCATCGGCGCCGGAGGGCTCGGTCGCGGCACGCGGGGACCGGTCTGGTGGGGTCTCCACGTGGTGGCGCCGCCACGCCGAGGGCGTCCTCAAGTGGTCGACGGGCGGTGCCGCCGTCGTGCCGGGTCTCGCCCTCGCCGGGGTCCTCGTGGCGCTGCTCGTCGAGGCGATCCCGGCCATCCGGGGCAACGGGCTCGGTTTCTTCACCCGCTCGTCATGGGAGCCGGGCAACTTCTACAACCCGCCGGTGACGATCGGCGGGGTGACCCGCCCGGCTGGTGCCTCCTATGGGGCGTGGCCGCTCATCGTCGGCACCCTCGAGTCCTCCCTCGTCGCCATCGTCGTCGCCGTGCCCGTCGCTTTCGGCACCGCCATGGTGGTCGTCTGGAAGCTGCCGCGCCGTCTGTCCGCGGGGATCGGCTTCTGCCTCGAGATGCTCGCTGGCATCCCGAGCGTGGTCTTCGGCCTGTGGGCGGCGCTCACCCTCGGGCCGTTCCTCTCGCGGCACGTCTTCCCGTTCGTCTCCCGTCACACACCCGACGTCCCACCGCTGTCGTTCTTCCACGGGCCCGCCGGGTCGGGCGAGGGCCTCGCCACCTCGGGGCTCGTCCTCGCCGTCATGGTCGTCCCGATCATCGCCTCGACCAGCCGCGACCTCCTGCGCCAGGTGCCGCGGGGCACCGAGGAGGGGGCCGTCGCCCTCGGCATGACAGACCTCGAAGTCGCCCGCACGGTGTCGATCCCCTGGGTGCGCACCGGCGTGCTGGGCGCCTGCGTCCTGGGCCTGGCCCGTGCCCTCGGCGAGACGATGGCCGTGGCGATGGCCAGCGGGGTGGTCCTCGGGACGATCCCCCACGACGCGTACGCGACCTTCGGCACCATCGCCTCGGTGATCGTGAGCCAGCTCGACTCGGCGCTGACCGACGGCACCGGGTTCGCCGTGCGGACGCTGGCCGAGCTCGGCTTGGTGCTCATGGGCATGAGCCTGCTCGTCAACGTGGCCGCCCGCCTGCTGGTGCGGCGCTCGTCGAGCGTCGCCCTGCCGGTCGGAAGGGGGATCTGACGTGACCACCGTGCCCGTCCACGGCGCCACCGTCTCGGCGCGCGCCCACGCGACCCGCTCCGAGGCTCGCCGGCTGGTGCGCCGTCGCCTGGTCGACCGCGTGTGGTGGTCCCTGTGCGCCGCCGCTCTCCTCGGGATCGTCGTGCCGGTGGCCTGGGTCCTTGCCGGCGTGGTCGGCAAGGGCGTGAGCGGCTGGCGGTGGAGCGTCCTCACGACCGCCACCCAGGGGACGGGCGGGGGCCTCGCCAACGCCGTCGCCGGCACCCTCGTCATCGTCGCCGGCACCCTCGTCATCGCCGGCAGCGTCGGCGTGGCCGGAGGCGTCTACCTGGCCGAGGTCTGCCGGGAGGGCCGGGGTGGCCTGCTCCGCGGTGCCTCGGAGGTCCTCGCCGGCGTGCCGTCCATCGTGCTCGGCTACGTCGGCTACATCGCGCTCGTCGTCCACTTCCACTGGGGGTTCTCCCTGCTCAGCGCTCTCCTCGTGCTCTCGGCGATGGTCGTCCCCTACATCGTCAAGACCACCGAGGTCGCCTTGCGCAACGTGCCGACCGCGTACCGCGACGGCTCCGAGGCACTCGGGATGCCGCGGACCTACGCACTGCGCCGGGTCGTGCTCCGTCCGGCCGTCCCCGGCATCGTGACGGGGTTGATCCTCGCCATGGCCATCGCCATCGGCGAGACGGCGCCCCTGCTCTACACGGCCAACTGGTCGAACGGGTACCCGAGCACGCACTTGCTGCACGCTCCGGTCGCGTACCTCACCTACCCCATCTGGACCTTCTACAACCAACCCCAGGCGTCGGCGCACCGGCTCTCCGCCGAGGCCGCGCTCCTCCTCGTCGCCCTGGTCGTGGTACTGATCGGACTGAGCCGCCTGGTGGTCGCCCGCACCCAGCGCCACACCGAGGGGCACCGCGGGGCTCGCTGAGCGGCGACTGGCCGGCGCTCCTCGCCTGGCCGGCCCCGAGCGAGTCGCGCCGTGGGCCGGCGCGCCGGGGGAGGAGAGGGACGGCGCGGAGCCGCTCAGCGGGCTGGTGGCGTCCGCTCGGGACGTGCCGGTGCCCGGGGTGCCTCGGCGTCGAGACGGAAGCCGACCCCGCGCACGGTGACGATGAGGCGTGGGTGTGACGGGTCGAGCTCGAGCTTGCTCCGTAGCCGGTGGACGTGGGTGTCGAGGGTGCGGCTGTCCGTCAGGTCGCGGTCGGGCCACAGGAGGTCGATGAGCTCGTCGCGAGTCCGCACCTGCGACGGCGGCGAGAGGAGGAGGACGAGCAGGTCGAACTCCCGTCGCGACAGGTGGACCGGTTCGCCCTCCACGGTCACCTCGCGCCGGACGGTGTCGACGCGCACCCGGCCGACCGTCACCGCACCGCGCCCGGCGGCCAGGGCGCTGCGAGCCGCCTCGGCCGGGCCGACGGTCGGGCGGGCC